>NZ_JAUTXS020000029.1:0-180971 GCF_030658255.1 Pseudomonas sp. RAC1 | reverse complement strand
GTGGGGCGAGGTCTCCCACGGTCTGTACTGTTTGTGGACAGTCAGATTCGGCCTTTTCGTCCCACCACCCCTTCGAGTATCACCATACAAGCGGCCTTGTGTCGCGATTGGGACCTCGCAACGGTCCCAGGTTTTCAGCTTGCCGCAGGCATTGCCGGGACCGCTTTGCGGTCCAATCGCGACACAAGGCCGCTCCTACTGGGCCGCTGAAGATTTCAGAACGCATCAGGACAGGGAGTTGCAAGGGGTGTTGCGCCGCCTTGGTTCAGTCTTGCGCAGCGGCGGTGCCGAGGAACTTGCGCAGGAACTGGCGGGTGCGCTCGTGCTGCGGGTTGGCGAACAGCGCTTTGGCCTCGCCCTGCTCGACGATCACCCCCTGGTCGAAGAACACCACGCGGTTGGCCACGTCGCGGGCGAAGCTCATTTCGTGGGTGACGATGATCAGGGTGCGCTTTTCCTCCGCCAGGCCGCGGATGGTGGCCAGCACCTCGCCCACCAGTTCCGGGTCGAGGGCCGAGGTGGGCTCGTCGAACAGGATCACCTGCGGCTCCATGGCCAGGGCGCGGGCAATGGCCACTCGCTGCTGCTGACCGCCGGACAGGCGCCGTGGGTAGGCGTCTTCCTTGCCGGCCAGGCCGACCTTGGCCAGCAGTTGACGACCCAAGGCCACGGCCTGCTCGCGCGGGGTCTTCTTGACGATCACCGGCCCTTCGATGACGTTCTCCAGGGCGGTGCGGTGGGGAAACAGGTTGAAGCTCTGGAACACGAACCCGGCCTGCTGGCGCAGACGCCGAATGGCGCTTTGCTGAGCGCTGAGCGGGCGTGCGGCATCGATGTCGATGTCGCCGATGCGAATTCGCCCCGCATCGGGCGTCTCCAGCAGGTTCAGGCAGCGCAGGAAGGTGGTCTTGCCCGAGCCGCTGGGGCCGATGATGGCGATGACTTCACCGGCGGCGACGTTCAGGTCGATCCCCTTGAGCACGGTCTGGCCCTTGAACTGCTTGGTCAGGCCCTCTACGACGATCATCTTCAGTGCTCCTGGTCATGCTGGTTGACGCGCGCTTCCATGCGGTTCTGGAAGTAGGCCAGGACGCTGCAGAGGATCCAGTAGATCACCGCCACGGCCAGGTACATGGTGAACACTTCGAAGGTGCGCGCGGTGATCAACTGCGCCTGGCGGAACAGCTCCGGCACCTGGATGGTCGCGGCCAGGGCGGTGTCCTTGACCAGCGAGATGAAACTGTTGCCCAGCGGCGGCAGGGCGGTGCGCATGGCCTGGGGCAGGATCGCCCGGCGCATGGCCTGGGTGCGGGTCATGCCGATGCTGGCCGCCGCCTCCCATTGGCCCCGGTCGATGGAGGAAATGGCGGCGCGCAAGATCTCGCAGATGTACGCCGCCATGTTCAGCGACAGGCCGATCAGCGAGGCGGGGATCGGATCGAGCTCGATGCCGATCTGCGGCATGCCGAAATAGATCACGAACAACTGCACCAGCAAGGGCGTGCCGCGGAAGAACGAGACGTAGAGCCGCGCCAGCCAGTCCAGCGGCAGCATCTTCGACAGGCGCATCAGCGCCAGGGCGAAGCCCAGCACCAGGCCGAAGAACATACCGCCGACGCTGAGCAGCACCGTGTAGCCCGCGCCCTTGAGCAGGAAGGGCGCGGAGTCGATCACCAGTTGCAGGGTCTCAGGCATCATCGAGTGACATCGGCACCGAAGTATTTCTCGGACAGCTTGGCCAGCGTGCCGTCAGCCTTGAGCGTTTCCAGGGCCTTGTCGATTGCCGCGAGCAGCTCCGGTTCGCCCTTGCGCAGCGCCACGCCGGACTCCAGGCGCGAGAAGGCAGCGCCGGCCAGTTGCGTGTCCTTGGCCTTCTGCGCGTACTCCAGCGCCGCCAGGCGGTCGATCAGGATGGCGTCGATGCGGCCGTTGCGCAGGTCGGCGAACTTGCTTGGATCGTCTTCGTAGGTGCGCACGTCGGCCTTGGGCACGTCCTGCTTGACCCACTGTTCATAGTTGGTGCCCAGACCCACGCCGACCTTCTTGCCCGCCAGGTCCTGGGCGGTCTGGATGTTCAACTGCTCGGCCTTCTTCTTCAGCACCAGCGCCTGGATGCCGGAAACGGTGTAGGGCTCGGAGAAGTCGTACTTCTTCTTGCGTTCTTCGGAGATGGTGACCTGGTTGATCACCACGTCCAGGCGCTTGGATTCCAGCGCGGCGAGGATGCCGTCCCACTTGGTCGGCTGAACCTTGGCCTTGACCCCCAATTGCTTGGCCAGGAGCTCGGCCAGTTCCACTTCGAAGCCCGCCAGCTTGCCGTTTTCGTCGACGAAGCTGAACGGTGGGTAGGTGCCTTCCAGGCCGACGTTGATCACGCCTTTTTCCTGGATGGTCTTCAGTTCCTCGCCGGCGAAGGCGGCGTTGAACAGGCCGGCGCCCAGCAGGAGGGCCAGGCTGGCGTTCAGAAGGGGCTTGGTGAGTCGAGTCATGGCTGTTCCCGCACTGTTGTTAGAGTAGGTGGCGACTATAGGGGTGAGCCGTTAGCTCGGGAAATACTAAAAACGAAGCCGTTATTCCGTTGCGCTATGGAGCTGCGCACCGGGGCTGCGGCACTCGGCGCAGAATGGAATAAAGCGGTGTTTTTTCCAAGGGAAGAATTGCCGTAGAGTGATTCGCCTATCATCTGCGCCGATTCATCCGGCCGCCGCCAGCCAGGAGACCACCGTGAGCGAACATCCTTCCATCGGCCATTGGCAATTGCCGACCATCGTCAGCGAGCTGCGCCAGGCCCGTGACCAGTGGCGCAGCCGCAATGGCCGCTGCAGCAACAAGCAGGGCGGTCGCGAGCTGCCGTCGCGCGAGGCGGTGCGCGAGATCCTCGAACAGTTGTGCGGCGCGCTGTTTCCCATGCGCCTGGGCCCGGTGGACCTGCGCGAGGAAAGCGAAGACTTCTATGTCGGGCACACCCTGGATGCCGCGCTCACCTCGCTGCTGACCCAGGCGCGCCTGGAACTGCGCTATGCGGCGCGGCACGGCACTGTCGACGTCGAGGATGTCGACGCCCACGCCTTGAGCCTGATCCAGGGTTTCGCCGCTGCCCTGCCGCAGATGCGTGTGCTGCTCGACACCGACGTGCTGGCGGCGTATCACGGCGACCCGGCGGCGCGCAGCGTCGATGAGGTGCTGCTGTGCTATCCCGGCATCCTGGCGATCATCCATCACCGTCTGGCGCACCACCTGTACAAAGCCGGCCTGCCGCTGCTGGCGCGGATCAGCTCGGAGCTGGCGCACTCGGCCACGGGCATCGACATTCACCCCGGCGCGCAGATCGGCCCGAGTTTCTTCATCGACCATGGCACGGGCGTGGTGATCGGCGAGACGGCGATCATCGGCGAGCGGGTGCGTATCTACCAGGCGGTGACCCTGGGCGCCAAGCGTTTCCCCAGCGACGAATCCGGCACCCTGCACAAGGGCCTGGCGCGGCACCCGATCGTCGAGGACGACGTGGTGATCTACGCCGGTGCGACCATCCTCGGGCGCATCACCATCGGCAAGGGCTCGACCATCGGCGGTAACGTCTGGCTGACCCGCAGCGTGCCGGCCGAGAGCAATATCACCCAGGCTAATTTGCAGTTGGATTGTCAGGACAAGCAGTGAGGGATCAGCGGTTCCTGTGGCGATGAGCCTGGAACTGCTGGCGAAAAAGCAAGGTCAATCACTCGCCCGGTCAGCGGCCAACGGTCGCATCGAAGCTCGAACCGTGTTTAACTTGAACGCTTGTTCAATTTAAAACGCTGGTCCGCTGCCGGTGTTCAACAGGAGGATTCCCTTTGCTGAACCCGTTCAACCCGAACCTTTTCACCGCTGTCGAGGTGCGCCGTCCATGAGTGCACCGACCACTTCCCTTGCCAACGGCAAGGTCCGCATGAACCCGCCGGTGTTCTATTTCGCGGCAAGCTTCATCCTTATCTTCGGTCTCGTCGTCATCGCCAACCCCCAGGCGGCGGGCGACTGGCTGCTGGCCGCGCAGAACTGGGCGGCCAACACGGTCGGCTGGTACTACATGCTGGCCATGACCTTGTACCTGGTGTTCGTGGTGGTCACGGCCGTGTCCGGCTACGGCAAGATCAAGCTCGGCGCCGACCATGACGAGCCCGAGTTCAGTTACCTGTCCTGGGCCGGCATGCTGTTCGCCGCCGGCATCAGCATCACCTTGTTCTTCTTCTGCGTGTCCGAACCGCTGACCCACATGCTGCAGCCGCCCCAGGGCGAAGCGGGCACGGTCGAGGCCGGGCGCCAGGCCATGCAGATCCTGTTCCTGCACTGGGGCCTGCACGGCTGGGGCGTGTTCGCCTTCGTCGGCATGGCCCTGGCGTACTTCGCCTACCGCCACAACCTGCCATTGGCGCTGCGCTCGGCGCTGTATCCGCTGATCGGCAAGCGCATCAACGGGCCGATCGGCTATGCGGTGGACGGCTTCGGCATCATCGCCACGGTGTTCGGCTTGGGCGCGGACATGGGCTTCGGCGTGCTGCACCTCAATTCCGGCCTGGATTACCTGTTCGGCATCGACCACAGCCAATGGGTGCAGGTGCTGCTGATCGTGCTGATGATGGGCGCGGCGGTGGCCGTGGCGGTCGCCGGGGTGGAGAAGGGCGTGCGGGTGATGAGCGACATCAACCTGTTCCTGGCCTGCGCGCTGCTGCTGTTCGTGCTGTTCGCCGGTCCCACCCAGCACCTGTTCAATACCTTGATCCAGAACCTGGGCGACTACCTGGGCGCCTTGCCGCGCAAGAGTTTCGACGTCTATGCCTACGGCGAGAACCGTGACTGGCTGGGCGGCTGGACGGTGTTCTACTGGGCCTGGTGGATTGCCTGGTCGCCGTTCGTGGGGCTGTTCATCGCGCGCATCTCGCGCGGGCGCACCATCCGTGAATTCGTCTTCGGCGTGCTGCTGATTCCGCTGGGCTTCACCCTGGCCTGGATGTCGATCTTCGGCAACAGTGCCCTGGATCAGGTCATCAATCACGGCATGACCGCGCTGGGCCAGTCAGCCTTGGACAACCCGTCCATGAGCCTGTACCTGCTGCTGGAAACCTACCCCTGGAGCAAGACGGTGATCGCCGTCACCGTGTTCATCAGCTTCGTGTTCTTCGTCACCTCCGCCGACTCCGGCACCGTGGTGCTGTCGACCTTGTCGGCCAAGGGCGGGGACGCCGACGAAGACGGCCCGAACTGGCTGCGGATCTTCTGGGGCGCGATGACCGCGCTGGTCACCAGTGCGCTGCTGTTCGCCGGCAGCATCGACTCGCTCAAGTCGGCGGTGGTGCTCACCTCGTTGCCGTTCTCGCTGATTCTGCTGTGCATGATGTGGGGGCTGCACAAAGCGTTCTACCTGGAGAGCCAGCGGCGCATCGCGCAGATGCACTCGCTGGCGCCGTTCGCCCAGACCCGCCGTGGCCGGGGTGGCTGGCGGCACCGTCTGAGCCAGGCGGTGCACTTCCCATCGCGCGACGAGGTGTACCGCTTCATGGACGACGTGGTGCGTCCGGCGATCGCCGATGTGACCGAGGTGTTCGAGCAGAAGGGGCTGACCCTGATCACCCAGGACGACCCGAGCCATGACAACGTCAGCCTCAAGGTCGGCCACGGTGAGGAACAGCCCTTCATCTACCAAGTGCAGATGCGCGGCTACTTCACCCCGTCCTTCGCCCTGGGCGGCCTGGGCGCGCAGGAATTGAAGAACCGCCGTTACTACCGCGCCGAGGTGCACTTGGCCGAGGGCAGTCAGAACTACGATCTGGTCGGCTACAGCAAGGAGCAGATCATCAACGACATCCTCGACCAGTACGAGCGGCACATGCAGTTCCTGCATCTGGTCAGGTAGCACGCGGCGTTGTCGTGGTGAAGGCCTGCGCGGGTCGAGGGTGACCTGCGCAGGTGTTCAGAACGGCGCATCCCCGAGAATCGTCGCGCGGTGCATCACCCGCCGTTGCGGGCGGTAATCGTCCACCGCGTAATGCTGGGTCACGCGGTTGTCCCAGAACGCCACATCCCCCTCCTGCCAGCGCCAGCGGATGCTGAACTCCGGCCGCGTGGCGTGGGCGAACAGCAGCCTGAGCAGCGCCTCGCTCTCGTGTTCGGCCAGTTCGTTGATGCGCGTGGTGAAGCCTTCGTTGACGAACAGCGCCTTGCGTCCGCTGACCGGGTGGGTGCGCACCACCGGGTGCGACAGCGGCGGATGATTGCGCCGGGTGGCTTCCCAGCGTGCCAGGTCCTCGGCTGTGCTGCCGAAGCGCTCCAGCGGAAACGAGCGGGTGAAGTCGTGGGTGGCGCTGAGGCCGTCGAGCAGTCGCTGCAACGGTGCCGACAGTGCCTCGAACGCGGCGATGCCGCTGGCCCACAGGGTATCGCCGCCATAGGCGGGCACTTGCTTGGCGCTGAGCACCGCGCCCAGCGCCGGGGTCGGCAGAAAGGTCACGTCGGTGTGCCAGACGGCGTTGTCGCGCACGTCGGTGACCGCCGTGTCGAGGATCAGCACCTGGGGCGTTTCTGGCACGTTGGGGTAGATTGGGTGGATGTGCAGGTCGCCGAAGTGCGCGGCAAAACGCGCCTGCTGCGCCGGGGTGATGAATTGCTTGCGAAAGAACAGCACCTGGTGCTCGAGCAAGGCCTGTTCGAGGGTGTCGCGCTGCTCGGGAGGGAGCTCGCGCGACAGGTCGATGCCGTCGATCTGGGCGCCCAGCGCCGGGCTGAGGGGAGTGAGGGTCAGGCTCATGTCGGGGCTCGCTATGCAGGGGGCGAAGGTCAGTGGCTCTGTCCGTGCCAAGGCACCAGGCGGCGTTGCAGGGCGCGCAGGCCCATTTCCAGGGCGAAGGCGATCAGCGCGATGAGCACGATGCCGAGCACCACCACATCGGTGACCAGGAACTGCGCGGCCGACTGCACCATGAAGCCCAGGCCGCGGGTGGCGGCGATCAGTTCGGCGGCGACCAGGGTCGACCAACCGACGCCCAGGCCGATGCGCACGCCCGTGAGAATGTCGGGCAGGGCGCTGGGCAGGATCACATGGCGAATCAGTTGCGCCCGGCTCGCCCCCAGCGACTGCGCGGCGCGCAGCCGCGCTGGATCGACGGTGCGCACACCGGTGGCCGTGGCGATGGCGATCGGGGCGAAGATCGCCAGGTAGATCAGCAACACCTTCGACAGCTCGCCAATGCCGCACCAGATCACGATCAGCGGCAGATAGGCCAGTGGCGGGATGGGCCGGTAGAACTCGATCAGCGGGTCGAGCACGCCGCGCGCCACGCGGTTGCAACCGATGGCGACGCCGACCGGAATGGCCGTCAGCGTGGCCGCCAGCAGGGCGGCGCCGATGCGCCCGAGGCTGGCGCTCAGGTGCTGCCACAGGCTCATGTCCATGTAGCCCTGGGTCAGCAGCACCCAGCCCTTGACCAGAATATCGCCGGGCGACGGCAGGAACAGCGGCTCGACCCAGCCGGCGGCCGTCACCAGCCACCAGGCCAGTAGCAGACTGGCCAGGGTCAGGGCGCTGATCCAGCGAGTCGACAGCGCACGTCGTAGGTTGACGGTGGGCGACGCCGAGGCATGCGCTTTGCCGGTGACCGGCAGCTCCAGCGTATTCATGCGGACTCCTCGCGGTGCACACCGCGTTGGGCGAACACGCGCGACAGCACGTGCTCGCGGGTTTCGATGAAGCGCGGGTCGGACTTGATCGCCCGTGCCGATTCGCCAGCGGCGTAGCGCTGGCCGAAGTCCAGTTGCAGGCGCTCGACCACCCGTCCCGGATTGGGTGCCAGCAGAATCAGGTCGCTGGCCAGGAACACCGCTTCTTCGATGTCATGGGTGATCAGCAGCACCGGCTTGGCCGTGCGCTGCCACACCTGCAACAACAAGGTCTGCATCTGCTCGCGGGTGAAGGCATCGAGGGCGCCGAACGGCTCGTCCATCAGCAACAGCCGTGGGTCGGCGGCCAGGGCGCGGGCCAGGCCGACGCGCTGTTTCTGGCCGCCCGAGAGTTGCCAGGTGCGCCGCTCGGCGAACCCGGCCAGGTCGACCAGGGCCAGCATCTCGCGGGCCTTGGCTTCACGTTGTGCGCGGGGAATGCCGGCCAGTTCCAGGCCAAAGGCGACGTTGCCGAGCACGGTCTGCCAGGGCAGCAGCGCGTCGTCCTGGAACACCACGCCACGGTCGGCGCCGGGGCCGCGCACGGGTTGGCCATCGAGGGTGATGCGCCCGCCGCTGGGCGCGACGAAACCGGCGATCAGGTTCAGCAGCGAGGTCTTGCCGCTGCCCGAGGGGCCGAGCGCGACCAGCAGTTGGCCGGGGGCCAGGGTCAGGTTGATGTCATCCAGCACCGGGGTGCTGGCGCCGGGGTACTGTGCGCTGATGCGCTCCAGTTCGAGCAAGGCCATGGCGGGCTCCGATTGGCGCCGCGTGGCGCCTTCAACTGATCAGTCGGGCAGGTACTGGGCGGTGACGTAGGGCGCGTAGTCCGGCAGCACCGCCTCGACCTTGCCCTGTTCCTTGAGGAAGGCCGCGGTGTGGCTGAGCGCCTCGGTGGTGGGCGCGCCCAGCAAGGCCTTCTGCTCGGCGGCCAGCGGATAGACGTTGCCTTGCAGCAGGCCAGGGATGTCGGCGGCCTTGGCCCCGGACAACTTGGCCAGCGCGTTCACGTTGTGCGCATCGGCCAGCCAGGCTTGCGGATCCTTGCGATAGTCGGCGTAGGCATCGAGGGTGACCTGGGCGAAGGATTTGACGATTTGCGGGTGCTGCTCGGCGAAGTCCTTGCGCACGATCCAGGCGTCGAAGGTGGGCGCGCCTTTTTGCGCCAGCTCGCCGGAGGTGATCAGCACCTTGCCGGTTTCCTTGGCCACGCCCAGGGCCGGATCCCAGACATAGGTGGCGTCGATGTCGCCGCGCTTCCAGGCGGCGATGATCGCCGGCGGTGCGAGGTTGAGGATCTGCACCTTGGCGGGGTCGATGTTCCAGGCTTTCAGCGCCGCCAGCAGGCTGTAATGCCCGGTGGAGACAAAGGGCACGGCGACCTTCTTGCCGATCAGATCCTGCGGCGTATCGATGCCCTGGCGCGCGACCAGCGCCTCACCGGCGCCGATCTGGGTGGCGATCAGGAAGGTCTGCACCGGCACCTTGCGGGTGGTGGCGGCGGCCAGCGGGCTGGAACCCAGGTAGCCGATCTGCACGTCGCCGGAGGCCACGGCGGCGATGATGTCGGCGCCGTTGTCGAACTTGCGCCAATCGATGCTGGCGTGGCTGGCCTGTTCGTAGCGACCGGCGGCCTGGGCGACCTTGGCCGGATCGACGGTGGTCTGGTAGGCCACGGTCACGTCGGCAGCCTGGGCGAGACCGCCCAGGCTGCCGAGCAGCAAAGTGGCGAACAGGCGCGGCAGGGCAGGGGATGGCATGGGCGAACCTCGCGTCAAGCTGGAAAGAATGACGGCGAGCCTAAATGATCTAAGAAATCAAAAATAAATAACTTTTAAGAATTAGCTTAGGCAGCAATCTTTTGTGCTCGAAGCGGTCATCGAGCCCTTGTGAAATTTTCGTGAAAGGCTAAGCTCTGACGACTTTTGTTCGAATGTGACAGGCAAAGGTTTGCACATAACCTTCAGCGATCAGCCGTCGCGCCGATACAACAAAAGCAGCTGAAGGTTCCATCGTTATTCCGTAATAATCTGACCGTTTCACAAAACGGTCATTTTGGATTTATAGGATTGTCATTATCCTGTAGCGCAGGAAGCCTTAGACCAAAGTCGTGTAATACCCGGTAACGATTGACTTACCGGTCACACCTTGGTGCTAAATCGCTTACCCGGGGTGAGTGGGGCATGAAGATCCCACCGCCTGGAGAGTACAAAAATTAGAACGTAGAGGAGCAAAGCATGTACAAGTCCAGCCTGGCCCTGGCCGTGGCAGTGGGGGTTCTCGCCCAACAAGCAGGCGCCGCCGGCTTCATCGAGGACAGCAAACTGTCCGTCAGCTCGCGCACCATGTACTTCAACAACGACAACCGCGATGGCGGTGCCGACAACCGTGAGTCGGGTCAGGGCTTCAAGCTCGACTACATCTCCGGTTTCACCCAGGGCACCGTTGGCTTCGGCGTCGACGCCCAGGCACTGTGGGGTATCCACCTCGACGGCGGCCGTGGCAAGCACCCGGACAACAGCAGCTTCTTCCCGAGCGACAGCGACGGTTCCTCTGCCAGCCAGTGGGCACGCCTGGGCGCCAACGCCAAGGCCCGCTTCTCCAAGACCGAAGTGCACTTCGGTAGCGCCCTGGCCCCGAACCTGCCGATCCTGGTCTCCAACGACGGTCGTCTGCTGCCACAGACCTTCGAAGGCGGCACCATCCAGTCGAAAGAAATCGACAACCTGACCATCAACGCCGGTCAGCTGACCCACGCCATGGGTCGCGCGTCGAGCAACCGTACCGGCCTGTCGGTCAACGGTGCCACTGCAGACAGCAACAAGTTCCGCTTCGGTGGTCTGGACTACAAGCTCACGCCTGACCTGACCCTGCAGTACTACTACTCGAACCTGGAAGACTTCTACAAACAGAACTTCCTGGGCGCCACCCACGTCTTCAAGATCGCCGACGACCAGTCGTTCAAGACCGACCTGCGCTACTTCGACAGCAGCAGCGACGGCCGCAACGGCAAGGGCGGTGGCTACAACTTCAACAACAACGGTGGCTATGCCAAGACCCCGGGCGAGGTCGACAACAAGACCTGGTCGGCGATCTTCACCTATACCCTGGGTGGTCACGCCTTCCTGCTGGGTCATCAGCGCGTCAACGACGACGGTGGCTTCGTCTGGCTGAACCAAGGCAGCGTTCGCGACGGCAACGGTCGTCCGGAAGGCGCCGGCGGTGCCAGCTTCTACCTGTTCACCGACAGCATGATCAACCAGTTCGCCAAGGCCGGTGAGAACACCACCTTCGGTCAGTACTCCTACGACTTCGCACGTCTGGGCGTACCGGGCCTGAAGGCTTCGGTTTCCTACCTCAAAGGCGAAGACGGCAAGAACGCCAACGGCAATGGCACCTTCAGCGAGTGGGAGCGCGACGCGCGCATCGACTACGTGATCCAGCAAGGTACCTTCAAAGGCCTGGGCGCCACCCTGCGTCACGGTGTCTACCGTGGTACTGGCACCAGCTCGCTGGCCGATCAGGACCAGACCCGCTTCATCGTCAACTACACTTACAACTTCATGTAAGTCGTAGCGACACCCAAGAAGCCTCGCACCTTGCGAGGCTTTTTTATGCCTGCGATTCGATGTGCAAAATAGTTATAAATAAATCGTGATCTATTCTTTTTGTTTTTGTTCGGAAGCAGGCACAGTCGATCCTACAAGGCCAGACATGCACAGGAGCCGCTTCCATGAGCCTCAAACTTGGCGACATCGCCCCCGACTTCGAACAGGATTCCAGCGTCGGCACCCTGCGCTTCCACGAGTGGCTGGGCGACAGTTGGGGCGTGCTGTTTTCGCACCCGGCCGACTTCACCCCAGTCTGCACCACCGAGCTGGGCCTGACCGCCAAGCTCAAGGATGAGTTCGCCAAGCGCGGCGTCAAGGCCATCGCCTTGTCGGTGGACCCGGTCGATTCGCACCACAGGTGGATCGAGGACATCAACGAAACGCAGAACACGGTGGTGAATTTCCCGATCATCGCCGACGCCGACCGCAAGGTGTCGGACCTCTACGACCTGATTCACCCCAACGCCAGCGATACCCTCACCGTCCGCTCTCTGTTCGTGATCGACCCGAACAAGAAGGTGCGCCTGACCATCACCTATCCGGCCAGTACCGGGCGCAATTTCAATGAGATCCTGCGGGTGATCGACTCCTTGCAACTGACCGACAGCCACAAAGTGGCCACGCCGGGCAACTGGCAGGATGGCGACGACGTGGTGATCGTGCCCTCGCTCAAGGACGAGGAAGAAATCCGCCAGCGCTTCCCTAAAGGGTATCGGGCGGTGAAGCCTTACTTGCGCCTGACGCCGCAACCCAATCGCTGAATTCTCGTTGCACTGCTCTTAGCCATGCAGGGTACTCGGGCCGTTTCGACGGCCCTTTTTTATGGGTGAGTTTCAGTGAAAGTGGTCGCGCACCGCTGTTGTCGCATATCAGATAAAAGAATAAATAAATGAAAAAATATGATTTATGGATATATGACATCGAGTGCTAATGTCGCAGTCATCCCAAGGGGTCCTCCCCGGAAATCCATTCAAGGAATCGTTCAGATGCTGGTTGTTTCAATAGGCGGCAGCCCCAGTACACGATCACGTTCCGGCGTGCTGCTCGAACAGTCGCGCCAGTGGTTGCAGGATCGCGGCGTGGAAGTGGTGACTTTCCAGGTGCGGGAATTCCCTGCCGAAGACCTGCTGCATGCGCGCTTCGACAGCCCCCAGGTACAACACTTCCAGCAACTGGTGGCCCAGGCCGACGGCCTGATCGTCGCCACGCCGGTGTACAAGGCTTCCTTCTCCGGCGCGCTGAAGACGCTGCTCGACCTGCTGCCCGAGCGCGCCCTGGAACACAAGGTGGTGTTGCCCATCGCTACCGGCGGCAGCATCGCCCACATGCTGGCCGTGGACTATGCCCTCAAACCCGTGCTGTCGACGCTCAAGGCGCAGGAAACCCTGCAAGGGATCTTCGCCGACGACAGCCAGGTCGCCTACGCCGACGCCAGCCAGCCCGCGCGCCTGACCGAGCCCCTGCAGGCGCGCCTGCTGGACTCGCTGCAGACCTTCCACGCCGCCCTGGCCCGACGGCCCAGGCCGCTGGCGCCGGGCGTACTCGAAGAACGCCTGATCAGCGCTCGCTGGAGCATCTGAACCCGCTTCACCGTTTCGCCACCTTACTCGCCCGTCAACGAGGCAAGCAGGTGCAACCCGAACCTCATTCGCACAGGAGAGCGCCATGCGCACCGTCCTTTTGCGTCGTGGTCTGGTCGCCCTGTTCGCGGCGGCCGTGACCTTCGGCGTCATCACCCAAGCCCAGGCCGATACCCTGCGTATCGGCTATCAGAAATACGGCACCCTGGTGCTGCTCAAGGCCAAGGGCGCGCTGGAAAAGCGCCTGGCCGAGCAAGGTATCGACGTGCAATGGACCGAGTTCCCCGGTGGGCCGCAACTGCTCGAAGGGCTGAACGTCGGCTCCATCGACTTCGGCGTCACCGGCGAGACCCCGCCTGTCTTCGCCCAGGCTGCCGGCGCCGATCTGCTCTACGTGGCCTACGAGCCGCCCGCCCCGCACAGCGAAGCGATCCTGGTGGCCAAGGATTCGCCGATTCATTCGGTCAAGGAACTCAAAGGCAAGAAGGTGGCCTTGAACAAGGGCTCCAACGTGCACTACCTGCTGGTGCGCGCCCTCGAAGACGCCGGTTTGAAGTACAGCGATATCCAGCCGGTGTACCTGCCGCCCGCCGATGCCCGCGCCGCCTTCGAGCGCGGCAGCGTCGATGCCTGGGTGATCTGGGACCCTTACCAGGCTGCCGCCGAGCAGCAATTGCAGGCTCGTACCTTGCGTGATGGTGAGGGTCTGGTCGACAACCACCAGTTCTATCTCGCCACGCGAGACTTCGCCACGCGGCACCCGGCCGTGATCGGCACGCTCATCGAGCAAGTCCGTGAAGTGGGCCAATGGGCCCAGGCCAACCCGCAGCAGGTCACCGATCAAGTCGCGCCGCTGCTGGGCCTGCCGGCGGACATCACGCTCACCTCGGTCAAGCGCCAGGGCTACGGCGCCGCGCCGCTGAGCCCCGACGTGGTCGCCGCGCAACAGAAGATCGCCGACACCTTCCAGGCCCTGAAGCTGATTCCCAAGCCCTTGAGCATCAAGGATGTGATCTGGACCCCGGCCGCCAAGGTCGCCAGCGCGCCCTGAACCCTGATACGCGCGCCGTAGCGTCGTTACGGTGCCTGCCCCTTTTGAGGAGACCACTCCAATGAGTCTGAACATTTTCTGGTTCCTGCCCACCCACGGTGACGGCAAGTACCTGGGCACCACCGAGGGCGCCCGCGCCGTCGACCACGGTTACCTGACCCAGATCGCCCAGGCGGCCGACCGCCTCGGTTTCGGTGGCGTGCTGATCCCCACCGGTCGCTCCTGCGAGGACTCCTGGCTGGTGGCTGCGTCGTTGATTCCGGTGACCCAGCACCTGAAGTTTCTCGTCGCCCTGCGCCCAGGCATCATTTCGCCGACCGTGGCGGCGCGCCAGGCGGCAACGCTGGATCGCCTGTCCAATGGCCGCGCGCTGTTCAACCTGGTGACCGGCGGCGACCCCGACGAGTTGGCGGGAGACGGCCTGCACCTGAACCATCAGGAGCGCTACGAGGCGTCGGTGGAGTTCACCCGTATCTGGCGCAAGGTGCTCGAAGGCGAGGTGGTCGACTATGACGGCAAGCACCTGCAGGTCAAAGGCGCCAAGCTGCTCTACCCGCCGATCCAGCAACCGCGCCCGCCCCTGTATTTCGGAGGCTCGTCCGAGGCCGCCCAGGACCTGGCCGCCGAGCAGGTCGAGCTGTACCTGACCTGGGGCGAGCCGCCTTCGGCCGTGGCCGAGAAGATCGCAGCGGTGCGCGAGAAAGCCAAGGCCCAGGGCCGCGAAGTGCGCTTCGGCATCCGCCTGCATGTGATCGTGCGGGAAACCAATGCCGAGGCCTGGGCCGCCGCCGAGCGGCTGATCTCGCACCTGGACGACGACACCATCGCCCGCGCCCAGGCTTCGCTGGCGCGCTTCGACTCGGTCGGCCAGCAGCGCATGGCGGCGCTGCACAAGGGCCGGCGCGACAACCTGGAAGTCAGCCCCAACCTGTGGGCCGGTGTCGGCCTGGTGCGCGGCGGTGCCGGCACTGCGCTGGTCGGCGACGGCCCAACAGTGGCAGCGCGGGTGCAGGAATACGCGGACCTGGGCATCGATACCTTCATCTTCTCCGGGTATCCGCACCTGGAGGAGTCGTATCGCGTCGCCGAACTGCTGTTCCCGCACCTGGACGTGCAGCGCCCGGAACCGGTCAAGGCGGGCGGCTACGTGAGTCCGTTCGGCGAGATGGTGGCCAACGACATCCTGCCCAAATCCGTGTCGCAGAGTTGAGGGGCGCCTGATGAGTCGTGCAACGTCCTCCACCTTGAGCCAGCGCCTGGCGCCTTGGGCGCTGCCGGTGCTGCTGCTGGCGGTATGGCAACTGGCGGTGAGTGCCGGCTGGCTGTCCACGCGCATCCTGCCCGCCCCGAGCGCGGTGGTGGCCGCCGGGGTCGAACTGGTGCGCAGCGGCGAGCTGTGGACCCACCTGGCGATCAGCGGCTGGCGCGCTGCCGTGGGCTTCGTCATCGGCGGCAGCATCGGCCTGGTGCTGGGCTTCATCACCGGATTGTCCAACTGGGGTGAACGCCTGCTCGACAGTTCGGTGCAGATGATCCGCAACGTGCCGCACCTGGCGCTGATCCCCCTGGTGATCCTGTGGTTCGGCATCGATGAGTCGGCCAAGATCTTCCTGGTCGCCCTGGGCACCTTGTTCCCGATCTACCTCAACACCTACCACGGCATCCGCAACGTCGACCCGGCCCTGGTGGAGATGGCGCGCAGCTACGGGCTGTCGGGCTTGGCCCTGTTCCGTCAGGTCATCCTGCCCGGCGCGCTGCCGTCGATCCTGGTCGGCGTGCGCTTCGCCCTGGGGTTCATGTGGCTGACCCTGATCGTCGCCGAAACCATTTCGGCCAACGCTGGGATCGGCTACCTGGCGATGAATGCCCGAGAGTTTCTGCAAACCGACGTGGTGGTGCTGGCCATCGTCCTGTACGCCGTGCTCGGCAAGCTCGCCGACCTGGCTGCACGCGGGCTGGAACGGGTCTGGCTGCGCTGGCATCCCGCTTACCAAGTGGCCAGGAAGGAGGGCGCATGAGCGTGCTCGAGAAGCAACCGCCGCACCTGCTGCGCGGCATTCCGTTGGCGGCCCGGGGCCTGCGCAAGGCATTCGGTCAGCGTGAGGTGCTGCGGGGCATCGACCTGCACATCCCGGCCGGCCAGTTCGTTGCCATCGTCGGGCGCTCGGGCTGCGGCAAGAGCACCCTGCTGCGCTTGCTGGCCGGCCTCGATCGACCCAGTGCCGGCGACCTGCTCGCTGGCGCGGCGCCGCTGGAGCAAGCGCGCGAAGAAACTCGCCTGATGTTCCAGGACGCCCGGCTGCTGCCGTGGAAGAAGGTCATCGACAACGTCGGCCTTGGCCTCAAGGGCGATTGGCGCCCGCGGGCATTGCAGGCGCTGGCGCAGGTCGGTCTGGCGGACCGTGCCCATGAATGGCCCGCCGCATTGTCCGGCGGACAGAAGCAGCGCGTGGCCTTGGCCAGGGCGCTGATCCATCAACCGCGTCTGCTGCTGCTCGACGAGCCACTGGGTGCGCTGGATGCCCTGACCCGGATCGAGATGCAGCAACTGATCGAGCGCCTCTGGCGTGAGCACGGCTTTACCGTACTGCTGGTCACCCACGACGTCAGCGAGGCCGTCGCCGTGGCCGACCGGGTGATCCTGATCGAGGACGGTGAGGTCGGTCTGGACCTCGCCGTCGACCTGGCAAGGCCCCGGGCGCGAGGTTCCCAGCGCCTGGCCTTGCTGGAAAGCGCAGTGCTCGACCGTGTCCTTTCGGTACCCGGCACCCCGCCGGCAGCGGAACCTGTCGCCCCTCTGCCCACGCAATTGCGTTGGGCTCACTGAACCCCCGAAGCCAAAGAGAAGGAAGCATCCCATGACCATCAAAGCGATCAACGTACGCAACCAGTTCAAGGGCACCGTTAAAGAAATCCTCGAAGGTCCGGTCTTGTCGGAAATCGACGTGCAGACCGCCTCCGGTATCGTCACTTCGGTGATCACCACGCGTTCGGTCAAGGAGTTGGAACTGCAGGTCGGCAGCGAGGTGATCGCCTTCGTGAAATCGACCGAGGTGTCCATCGCCAAGCTGTGATGCGGGTATCAGGGGCCGCGACGCGGCCCCAGTACCTCAGAAGATACGCTTGGCCAGAAACGGGGGCAGGTAAAGCCCCAGATACGCCTCGAACACCCGCTGGGCTTCCTCGGCCATGCGCGGGGTGATCGCTTCGTGCAACTGCACCGAGCGCGCGTACACCCGATCACTCAATTCCATCGCCAAGGCGAACACATCGACATCCGCCGGCATCACCGGCAGGTGGAAATGCTGGTCGAACACCTTGTGCATCAGCTTGCCCAGCTCCATGTCGTGCTGCCGGTCGGCCTGCACCACTTCGCTCAGTCCATGCTGCGCCAGGATCAACTGCCGCGCGGCGGCGTCCTGGTGATAGATGGCGAGCATGCGCTGCTCGACCAAGCGGGACAGTTCATGCCAGGTGGCGAACCCGTGGCTGTCGATGGGGGCGTTCAGGGCCTCGCGAAAGGCCCGGTGCACATCGGCGGTCAGGGCTTCGAGCAACGCCGGCACGCTGGCGAAGAAGTGATACACCGACGAGGGCGGGATCTGCGCCCGCTCGGCCACGCTGTAGATCGAGAGGGCGCCGACGCCGCCGTCGGTCAGCAGTTCGCGCGCCGCGGCGAGGATCGTGGCGATCCTCGCCTGACTGCTGGCGCGCGGTTTGCGGGCGACGGCGGCGCGGCTCATCAGTTGCTGATGGCCAGGATGCTGGCCTGGTAGGCGCCGACGAACAGGTCGAAGTCACCCACTTCCTGCTGCTCCAGGCGCGACTGCTCGGCCAGCGAATCGCGCGCCAGGGTTTCGAACGCCTGCTGGCGTTCGGCTGGCAGCGGCTGCTGGCGGAAGTTGTCGGCGTGCAATTGGCTCTGGCGCAGGGCGAACTTGACGAAGGACTCGTCGTGCTCGGTCATGCGCGCCAGTACTTGGGCGGACGGCGTGAGCTCCGGGTCGTCGACCTTGGCCTGCTGCTCGGCCAGGGCTGTGGCGTGTTCGTCGCTGCCGTGGGCGCGGTCGAGCAGTTCGGCCAGTTGCCCGATGCGGCCGAGCAGCTCGCTGGCCCACGCCTTGAGCGTGATCGGCTGGCCGTCACGCTGCAGTTCCAGACCTGGTCGGCGACCTTCCTTGACCACACTGAGGAAGTTGCCTGAGCACTGGTTGCATTCGCCGTTCTCCAGTTGCGGGCTCTCGTCGAGGGCGCAGAACAGCAGGAAAGCGTCGAGAAAGCGCGCTTCGGTGAGGTCGATGCCCACCGGCAGGAACGGGTTGATGTCCAGGCAGCGCACTTCCACGTACTGCACGCCACGCGCGGTCAGGGCCTGGATCGGCCGCTCGCCGGTGTAGGTGACACGCTTGGGGCGGATGTTCGAGTAGTACTCGTTCTCGATCTGCAGGATGTTGGTGTTCAACTGCACCCATTCGCCGTCGACATGGGTGCCGACCTCGACATAGGGCGGGTAGGGCGTGCCGACGGCCTTGCGCAGGCTGTCGGTGTAGCTGGCCAGGTTGTTGTAGCACGGCGTCAGGCCGGCCTGAGCGTTGCTCTGATAACCCAGGTCGCTCATGCGCAGGCTGGTGGCGTAAGGCAGGTACAGGGTCTCGCCGTCCAGCTCTTCGAGCTGGTGCGCACGGCCACGCAGGAAGCCTTTGTCCAGGGCCGGCGAAGCGCCGAACAGGTACATCAGCAGCCAGCTATAGCGCCGGAAGTTGCGGATCAGGGCGATGTAGGCGGCCGACTGGTAGTCGCGGTCGCTTTCGGCGCTGGCCTCGTCCTGGCGCAGCAGGGGCCAGAGCGCTTCGGGCAGCGAGAAATTGTAGTGAATGCCGGCGATGCACTGCATGGTGCGGCCGTAGCGCAGGGCCAGGCCCTTGCGGTACACGTGCTTGAGCTTGCCGATGTTGGAGGTGCCGTACTCGGCGATCGGAATGTCTTCCTCGGCCGGCAGCGCGCAGGGCATCGACGGGCTCCACAGGTACTCGTCGCCCAGTTGGGTGTAGACGAAACGGTGGACCTGCTCGAGGTTGTCGAGCACCTCGGCCGGGTCGGCCAGCGCCGGAGTGATGAACTCCAGCAGCGACTCGGAATAATCGGTGGTGATCTGCTCGTTGGTCAGCGCCGAACCCAGGGTTTCGGGATGCGGGGTCTGGGCCAGACGGCCTTCGGCGGTCACCCGCAGGCACTCGCGCTCGATACCGTGCAGGCACTGCTTGAGCAGCGGGAGGTGGTTGCCGAGCAAGCTCAGGCGGCGATTGAGGAGGTCGCTCAAGGTGTATTCCTTCACGCGTCGGTCGCCCCGATATGGGGGTAGGGATGACGGTCTACAAGGGTAGGTACAAAGGAACTGGCGTTGTCGCCTGGTTTACGCGGTTCCGGTGGTGCAACCGGGGCTTTGCATGGGTCCTGCGCGCCATAGGCGCGAAGGACTGGCAAACGACCCCAATGGCTCGATGCCGGCAACATACCGCAGTTATCCTTTGGTGAGCTAGAGAACCGCGAAGGTTCCCTGCGCCTTGGCCACTCGCTTGTCGCCCTGGGTTACATCGGCTTCGACCACCAGGGTGCGGCGCCCGGCATGGATTACCCTGGCCGTGCACAGCACCTCGCCGTCGCTGACGGCGCGCAGGTAGTTGATCTTGCACTCGAGGGTCACGCTCTGCTGGTCGAAGCCATGGCTGGCCGAGCAGGCCAGGCCCATGGCGATGTCGACCAGGCTGAAGATCGCCCCGCCGTGCAGCTTCTGGCCGCGGTTGCGCAGCGGTGGCGTCAGCGCCAGAGCCACGGTCGCCACACCCGTTTCCAGGTGCTGCAGACGGCAGCCCAGCAGTTGGCTGAAGGCGCTCTCGACGTACTCCCGAGGCACCTCCATCATTTCTTCTTCAACTGCTTGGCGTTGGCGAACAGCGCCGCCATGGCGTTGTTCGCTGGCGCTGCGCTGACGGTTTCACGCGGGCGTGTGGCCTGCTGCGGGCGGTTGCCGCTCTTGTCGCCCTTGCCGCGTGCGCCGCCACGCTGGCCTTCGACTTTTTCGCCCGGAGTATCGCCCATGCGCATGGACAGGCCGACGCGTTTGCGCGGGATATCCACTTCCATGACCTTGACCTTGACCACATCGCCCGCCTTGACCGCCTCGCGCGGGTCTTTGACGAACTTCTCCGACAGCGCCGAGATGTGCACCAGGCCGTCCTGGTGCACGCCGATGTCGACGAACGCGCCGAAGTTGGTGACGTTGGTCACCACGCCTTCGAGGATCATGCCCGGCTCCAGGTCCTTGAGGTCTTCGACGCCGTCCTGGAAGGTGGCGGTCTTGAACTCCGGGCGTGGGTCGCGGCCGGGCTTGTCGAGCTCCTGCAGAATGTCGGTGACGGTGGGCAGGCCGAAGGTCTCGTCGGTGAAGGTCTTCGGGTCCAGGCGCTTGAGGAAGCTGCTGTCGCCGATCAGCGAGCGGATGTCGCGGTCGGTGCCGGCGGCGATGCGCTGCACCAGTGGATAAGCTTCCGGGTGCACCGCCGAGGCATCCAGCGGGTTGTCGCCGTTCATCACGCGCAGGAAGCCGGCGGCCTGTTCGAAGGTCTTCTCGCCGAGGCGGCTGACTTTCTTCAATGCCGCGCGGGTGGCGAACGGGCCGTTGGCATCGCGGTGCGCGACGATGTTCTGCGCCAGGGTGGCGTTGAGGCCGGAGATGCGCGTGAGCAGCGCCACCGAGGCGGTATTGACGTCCACGCCGACGGCGTTCACGCAGTCCTCGACCACCGCGTCCAGGCCGCGCGCCAATTTCACCTGCGACACATCGTGCTGGTACTGGCCGACGCCGATGGATTTAGGATCGATCTTCACCAGCTCGGCCAGCGGGTCTTGCAGGCGGCGGGCGATCGACACGGCGCCACGGATCGACACGTCCAGGTCAGGGAATTCACGGGCGGCCAGCTCGGAGGCCGAATACACCGAGGCGCCGGCTTCGGACACCATGACCTTGGTGATCTTCAGCGCCGGGTATTTCTTGACCAGATCGGCCACCAGCTTGTCGCTCTCGCGGCTGGCGGTGCCGTTGCCGATGGCGATCAGTTCCACCGAGTGCTTGGCGCACAACGCGGCCATGATCGACAGGGTGCGGTCCCACTCGTTCTTCGGGGCGTGCGGGTACACGGTGGTGTAGTCCAGCAGCTTGCCGGTGGCATCGACCACGGCGATCTTGCAGCCGGTGCGCAGGCCCGGGTCGAAGCCCAGGGTGGCGCGCGGCCCGGCCGGGGCGGCCAGCAGCAGGTCGTGCAGGTTGTGGGCGAAGACGTTGATCGCCTCGCCCTCGGCGTTGTCGCGCAGCTCGCCGAACAGGTCGGTCTCCAGGTGGGTGTAGAGCTTGACCTTCCAGGTCCAGCGCACCACCTCGCCGAGCCATTTGTCGGCCGGACGACCGCGGTTCTCGACGCCCACGTGCTGGCCGATCATCACCTCGCAAGGGTGCAGGGTGCCCGGCAGTTCCTCGCCGACCTTCAGCGAGGCGCTCAGCACGCCCTCGTTGCGGCCACGGAAGATTGCCAGGGCGCGGTGCGACGGGGCGTTGCGCAGCAGTTCATCATGGGCGAAGTAGTCGCGGAACTTGGCGCCTTCTTCTTCCTTGCCCGGCACCACGCGTGCGGTGAGCACCGCTTCGTGCTTGAGGAAACCACGCAGCTTGTCGAGCAGGGCGGCATCTTCGGCGAAGCGCTCCATGAGAATGTACTTGGCACCTTCCAGCGCGGCCTTGACGTCGGCCACGCCCTTGTCGGCATCGACGAAGCGTGCTGCGTGTTCTTCCGGATTCAGTTGCGGGTCGTCGAACAGGCTGTCGGCCAGCTCGCCGAGGCCGGCTTCCAGGGCGATCTGGCCCTTGGTGCGGCGCTTCTGCTTGTACGGCAGGTACAGGTCTTCGAGGCGGGTCTTGGTGTCGGCCAGGGCGATCTCGCGGGACAGTTCGGGAGTGAGCTTGCCCTGTTCCTGGATGCTGGAAAGGATGCTGGCGCGGCGCTCGTCGAGTTCGCGCAGGTAACGCAGACGCTCTTCCAGGTGGCGCAGTTGCGTGTCGTCCAGGCTGCCGGTCACTTCCTTGCGGTAACGGGCGATGAAGGGCACGGTCGAGCCTTCGTCCAACAGGCCTACGGCCGCTTCCACCTGTTGTGGGCGTACGCCCAGTTCCTCGGCGATACGGCTGTTGATGCTGTCCATGAGAACCACCTGACAAATGTGAATGCATGAGGCCGCGGCGGCACTTTTAGCCCGACGGCGCTGGATGAAAGCGGCGCATTATACCGATCGCGTCCGGCTTGCGGTGATAGCGCTGGGCCATGCGCGTGGCGGGGAAGTGGCGCCGGGGGAAAAATCTGCTAACAATGCACACGGCACGCGTTGCAATGGCTACGCCATAATGCGCGGCGATCTCAGAGGAGTTATTGATGACCAGCACCGCAAACAATGCTGAAGGCGAAAAGATTCTCATCGTGGACGACGATCCGGGGCTGAGCAGTCTGCTGGAGCGTTTCTTCACCAGCAAGGGCTTCCGCGCCCGTGCCGTGCCCAACGTCGAGCAGATGGACCGCCTGCTGGCCCGTGAAGTCTTCAACCTGGTGGTGCTCGACCTCATGCTCCCTGGCGAGGACGGCCTCTCCGCCTGCCGCCGCCTGCGCGCGGCGAACAACCAGATTCCGATCATCATGCTCACCGCCAAGGGCGATGAGCTCAGCCGCATCAAAGGCCTGGAACTGGGCGCCGACGACTACCTGGCCAAGCCCTTCAACCCTGACGAGCTGGTGGCGCGGGTCAAGGCGGTGCTGCGCCGTCAGGCGCCGAGCGTGCCCGGGGCGCCGGGCAGCGAGGACGAGGTCGTGACCTTCGGCGACTACGCCTTGTCGCTGGCCACGCGCGAGCTCACCCGTGGCGACGAAGTGCACATGCTCACCACCGGCGAGTTCGCCGTGCTCAAGGCGCTGGTCATGCACGCCCGCGAGCCGCTGACCCGCGACAAGCTGATGAACCTGGCCCGCGGCCGCGAGTGGGACGCGCTGGAGCGCTCCATCGACGTGCAGATCTCGCGCCTGCGCCGGATGATCGAGCCCGACCCGTCCAAACCCCGTTACATCCAGACGGTATGGGGTGTGGGCTACGTCTTCGTGCCGGATGGAAATGCCGGCAAATGAGCCTCTGCCATGACGCGGCAGGGCGACCCGCAAGGGTCGCCCTGTTTTCGTCTGTGGTCGCCGGCCTTCCTGTTCCCGCTTCGCAGCAGTGCTCCTGATGAAAACGCCCCTCTGGTTTCCGCAAAGCTTCTTCGCCCGCACCTTGTGGCTGGTGCTGATCGTCGTGCTGTTCTCCAAGGCCCTGACCCTGGTTTATCTATTGATGAACGAGGACGTGCTGGTCGATCGCCAGTACAGCCACGGCGTGGCCCTCACCCTGCGCGCCTACTGGGCGGCAGACGAGGAAAACCGCGACCAGATCGCCGAAGCGGCCGGGCTGATCCGGGTCACCGGCGCGGGCGTGCCCGAAGGCGAACAGCATTGGCCTTACAGCGAGATCTATCAGCGGCAGATGCAGGCCGAGCTGGGCGAGGACACCGAAGTGCGCCTGCGTGTGCATGCCCCGCCGGCACTGTGGGTCAACGCGCCGAGCCTGGGCCCGGGCTGGCTGAAGGTGCCGCTGTACCCGCACCCGCTGCGGGGCCAGAAAATCTGGAACGTACTCGGCTGGTTCCTGGCGATCGGCCTGCTGTCCACGGCGTCGGCCTGGATCTTCGTGCGCCAGCTCAACCAGCCGCTCAAGCGCCTGGTGTTCGCCGCCCGCCAGTTGGGTCAGGGCCGCAGCGTGCGCCTGCCCATCAGCGATACGCCCAGCGAGATGACCGAGGTGTACCGTGCCTTCAATCAGATGGCCGAGGATGTCGAGCAGGCCGGGCGCGAGCGCGAGCTTATGCTGGCGGGGGTCTCCCATGACCTGCGCACGCCGCTGACCCGGTTGCGCCTGTCGCTGTCGCTGATGGGCAACGAGAGCGAGTTGAGCGAGGACATGGTGCGCGACATCGAAGACATGGACGCCATCCTCGACCAGTTCCTGGCGTTCATCCGCGACGGCCGCGACGAGCCGGTCGAGGAAGTCGACCTGGAGCACTTGATCCGCGAAGTGGTCGCGCCCTACAACCAGTCTGAGGAGCGGGTGCGTCTGTGCCTGGAGCCGATCCCGCCGTTCCCGCTGCGGCGCGTCTCGCTCAAGCGCATGCTCGGCAACCTGATCGGCAATGCCCTGCACCACGCCGGGCAGGGTGTGGAAGTGGCGGCTTACGTGTCGGGCGACCAGAGCGCGCCCTATGTGGTGCTCAGTGTGCTGGACCGCGGTGCCGGTATCGAAGAGTCCGAGCTGGAAACCATCTTCAACCCGTTCATCCGTGGCGATCGCGCACGCGGTGGCAAGGGGACAGGCCTGGGGCTGGCGATCGTCAAGCGTATTGCGGCGCAGCATGGCGGCAATGTGGAGTTGCGTAACCGCTCCGGCGGGGGTATCGAGGCTCGCGTGCGCCTGCCGCTGGGCTTGTTGTTGCCGCGCAACGCGGTGTGAGGCGGGTTCGCGGCCTGCGCCGCGAACCCTGTGGATCACCCTTTGCCCTTGGTGCGGGTCTGATTCGGCCCGCCATGTTTCTCCAGATGCTCGATGATCATCCCGGCCACATCCTTGCTGGTGGTGACCTCGATGCCTTCCAGACCCGGTGACGAGTTCACCTCCATCACCAGCGGTCCGTGGTTGGAGCGCAGGATATCCACACCCGCCACGCTCAGGCCCATGACCTTGGCCGCGCGTATGGCGGTCATGCGCTCTTCGGGGGTGATCTTGATCAGGCTGGCCACGCCGCCTCGGTGCAGGTTGGAGCGGAACTCCCCTGGCTTGGCCTGACGCTTCATCGAGGCGATCACCTTGTCGCCCACCACGAAGCAGCGAATGTCGGCGCCGCCGGCTTCCTTGATGTACTCCTGGACCATGATGTTCTGCTTGAGACCCATGAACGCCTCGATCACCGACTCGGCGGCCTTGGTGGTCTCGCACAGCACCACGCCGATGCCCTGTGTGCCTTCGAGCACCTTGATCACCAGCGGGGCGCCGTTGACCATCTGGATCAGGTCGGGAATGTCGTCAGGCGAGTGGGCAAAGCCGGTGACCGGCAGGCCGATGCCGCGCCGTGACAGCAACTGCAGCGAGCGCAGCTTGTCCCGCGAGCGGGCGATGGCCACCGACTCGTTGAGCGGATAGACCCCCATCATCTCGAACTGGCGCAACACGGCGCAGCCGTAGAACGTGACCGAGGCACCGATGCGCGGGATTACCGCATCGAATCCCTCCAGCGGCTTGCCACGGTAGTGGATCTGCGGCTTGTGGCTGGCGATGTTCATGTAGGCGCGCAAGGTGTCGATCACGACCATCTCGTGACCGCGCTGGATGCCGGCTTCGACCAGCCGGCGGGTGGAATACAGACGCGGATTACGCGAAAGCACGGCGATCTTCATGCAGCACCTGTGACAGGGGGGAGGGTGGCCACGAAGGCCGGTTTGTCCTGGACGTACTTAAGGCCCGGGTTCACTACCAGTTGACCGTGCACCAGCGCCTTCGATCCCAGCAACAGTCGGTAGCGCATGCTCTTGCGACAGGCCAGGGTGAACTCCACCTCCCATACCCGATCGCCCAGTGCCAGCGGCGTGCGGATCACATAGCGGGTCTGGGCGTGGCCGTTGGAGCTCTTGATGGTCTTCATGGTCACCAACGGCGCCTCGCAGCGGCGGTGGCGCAGTTGCACCACCGAGCCCAGGTGCGCGGTGAAGCGCACCCAGGGTTGGCCATCGCGTTCGAACGGCTCGATGTCGGTGGCATGCAGGCTCGAGGTGCTGGCGCCGGTGTCGATCTTGGCGCGCAGGCCTGCCAGGCCGAGGTTGGGCAAGGCGATCCATTCGCGCAGGCCAATCACTGTCAGATGATCAAATGTTTTCAATTAGCACAGCCTGCGAACGAGGTGGTGAACTGTAAGCATCACACGGACTTTTTGCATCCGACAGCTACGGTAGTACAGTTCGGTTAAAGACAGAATTCGAGGTACAGAGATGGCACAAAAGTCGGAAGAAGACGACAAGGTACGCCTGGACAAGTGGCTGTGGGCAGCGCGCTTCTACAAGACCCGCGCGCTGGCCAAGGCGGCCATCGAAAGTGGCAAGGTGCACTGTCGCGGCGAGCGTTGCAAGCCGGGCAAGGAACCTCGGGTGGGCGATGAATTCGTGCTGCGCACCGGATTCGATGAAAAGACCGTGGTGGTCAAGGCGTTGTCGCTGGTACGGCGCGGCGCGCCTGAGGCGCAGACCCTTTACGAGGAAACCGCCGAGAGCCTGCAGCGTCGTCAGCAGGCGGCCGAGCTGCGCAAGGCGGGCGCGGTGGGGATGACCACCGATGGACGGCCGAACAAGAAACAGCGCCGGCAGATTCATCAGTTGCAGGGCAGTTTCGACTAGGCGATTTCACCCGTGCGGTCAGCCGCGCCGTTGGCTTGGCGCGGTTGACCGACAAGACGCGGTTCAGGCGCCGCGAATCACGCTCATGCGTCCAATCAGCGGCAGCTTGCCCAGCAGTCGGAACAGCGGCGCGGTCCAGCGCAACAGCGCCGTGCTGGCCTTGGCCGCCAGCGGCGTGTGTACGGTCCAGCCCAGTGCCAGCACGGCCATGCCCAGCCCGCCGACGTAGTCGTCCTGGCCCCAGTGCGCGCCGGCCACCAGCCGTGGCAGCATGAACAGCGTGGCCAGGGCCCAGATCGCCAGGGCTTGGACCAGGCGTCGGCTGAACAGGCTCATGAACAGTGCCCAGAGCAGCAACACCGAGGCGTGATCGCCTGGGAAGCTCTTGCTCGACCGGTCCTTCAGTTCCCAGTGCTCTTCCAGGTGCGGGTAGTACTGGCTCAGGCGCACGGCGTCGTCGAACACGATCGACGGGCTGTCATGCTGCCAACCGGATGCATCGACCCACTTGGAAAACAGCGCGCGCACCACCACTAACAGCAGCAGGCTGACGAAAAAGCCGAAGAATGCCTGGCGAACCTGAACGGCCTTGAACACCCAGTCGCCCTTGATCAGCAAGGCGAGCAGGATCAGGCCGACGACGATATCGAAGGGCCGCAGGCTGCCCACGGTCCAGATCCAGCGCCACACGGCGTTGTCGGCCAATGGCGTGTTGAGGCTGCGGAACAGCCACTCGTCGAAAGTCAGAAACAGGATCTGGCCAAACGGCCACAACCAGAAACACAGTAGTGCAATAGGCAGCAGGGTGCAGAATGCCAGTGGTCCCCAGGACCACCTTGGTTGGAACAGTGGCCGATTATCCATAAAATACCTCGATCGCCAGCTTGAATTAAGTGCCTTGTGGGCGCTTTCGACGGGCCTTTGTAGGCTCTTGCAATCATTTTGTCATCCTTTTCAGAATATTCAGATAGCCGGGAAACCATGAGCGATTTACCTGACACCGATTTCACCCAACGCTTCCTTTTCGAAGACCGCGACGTACGTGGCGAATGGGTTTCCCTCGACCACAGCTACGGCGAGGTGCTGGCGCGTCATCCCTATCCGCAGCCGGTCGCCACGCTGCTGGGTGAACTGATGGCCGCCACCTCGCTCCTGGTCGGTGCACTCAAGTTCGACGGCTTGCTGATTCTCCAGGCGCGCTCGCAAGGCCCTATCCCGCTGCTCATGGTCGAGTGCTCGGGCGAGCGCGACATCCGCGGCATGGCCCGCTACGAGGCCGACCAGATCGCCGACGAGGCCGGCCTCGCCGAGCTGATGCCCGACGGTCACCTCACGCTGACCATCGATCCGATCAAAGGCCAGCGCTACCAGGGCACCGTCGACCTGGATGGCGCGAACCTGTCCGAGTGCTTCACCAACTACTTCGTGCAGTCCCAGCAGTTGAACACCCGCTTCTGGCTCGATGCCTCCGCCGGCAAGGCCCGTGGCCTGTTGTTGCAGCAGTTGCCGCGCGATCGCCAGCCCGATGACGAAGCGCGTGACGAGAGCTGGCAGCATGTAGTGGCCCTGGCCAGTACCCTCAAGGCCGAGGAGTGGGCGCTGGACAACGAAACCCTGCTGCACCGCCTCTATCACGAGGACGCTGTACGCCTGTTCGATGTCGAGCCACTGCGCTTCAGCTGCAGTTGCTCCCGAGAGCGCTCCGGCAATGCCTTGGTCAGCCTCGGCGAGGCCGATGCCAAGGCGCTGGTCGAGGAATGCGGCGGCACGGTGGAAATCGATTGCCAGTTCTGCAACGAGCGCTATCTCTTCGATGCAACCGATGTAGCGCAATTGTTCGCTGGCGGTGGCACGGACGGGGCATCAGAAACTCTCCACTGAAACGCTTCATCACAGGAGATTCTCCTGTCTAACTGCGCAAAAGCGCAGATACGACAGGAGGGGCCTACTTTTTTTGGGCGTTTCTGGCATAATCCGGCCACTTTTTTCGCTGTAGTAGTTTGAAACAGACCACTACAAAACGTTTGGAGCACTCGGCCTCGGGCCGGATGGGGTATCTCATGACGCAAGCCAACAACACCGTGTACACCGACCTGAGCGTCGACGAGCTGGTGAAACAAGCGCTGTCTCGCAAGGAAGGCGTGCTGGCCGATACTGGCGCACTGGTCGTGGAAACCGGTCACCGCACCGGTCGTTCGCCCGCTGACCGCTTCATCGTCGATGAGCCGAGCACCTCTGCCGCCATTGCCTGGGGCCCGATCAACCGCAAGTTCCCGGCCGACAAGTTCGATGCCCTGTGGGACCGCGTCGAGGCGTTCAACAACGCCCAGGAACACTTCGTTTCCTACGTGCACGTCGGTGCTGCCCAGGAGCACTACCTGCCGGTCAAGATGACCACCCAGACCGCCTGGCAGAACCTGTTCGGCCGCTGCTTGTTCATCACTCCGGAAGACGGCCAGTTCAACCCGGCCGGTCGCGACCAGTGGCAGGTGCTGAACGTCGCCAATTTCGAGTGCGTGCCCGAGCGTGACGGCACCAACTCCGATGGCTGCGTCATCCTCAACTTCGCCCAGAAGAAGGTGCTGATCGCCGGCATGCGCTACGCCGGCGAAATGAAGAAGGCCATGTTCTCGGTGCAGAACTTCCTGCTGCCGGCTGCTGACGTACTGCCGATGCACTGCGCCGCCAACATTGGCGAGGCAGGCGACGTGACCCTGTTCTTCGGCCTGTCCGGCACCGGCAAGACCACCCTGTCGGCCGACGAAAGCCGTTACCTGATCGGTGACGACGAGCACGGCTGGGGCGAGGGCGTCGTTTTCAATATTGAAGGCGGCTGCTACGCCAAGTGCATCGACTTGTCCGAGAAGAACGAGCCGGTCATCTGGAAAGCCATCAAGCACGGCGCAGTGCTGGAAAACGTGGTCATCGACGAGGCCGGCCATGCCGACTACGCCAACGTCAGCCTGACCCAGAACAGCCGTGCCGCCTACCCACTGGAGCACGTCGCCAAGCGTTCCGAGGCCAACCTGGGTGGCGAGCCGAATGCCGTCATCTTCCTGACCTGCGACCTGACCGGCGTACTGCCGCCTGTGTCGATCCTGAACAACGAGCAGGCGGCCTATCACTTCCTGTCCGGCTACACCGCGCTGGTCGGTTCCACCGAAATGGGCTCGGGCAGCGGCATCAAGTCGACCTTCTCCACCTGCTTCGGCGCGCCGTTCTTCCCGCGTCCGGCGGGTGAGTACGCCGAGCTGCTGATCAAGCGTATCAAAGGCTTCGGCTCCAAGGTCTACCTGGTCAACACCGGTTGGACTGGCGGTGGCTATGGCGTTGGCAAGCGCTTCAGCATCCCGACTACCCGTGCCGTGATCGCTGCGATCCAGAGCGGCGCGCTGATCGGTGCCGAAACCGAGCACCTGGACATCATCAACCTGGACGTGCCGAAGGCCGTCCCGGGCGTCGACACCGAACTGCTCAACCCACGCAACACCTGGGCTGACCCGGCCGCCTACGACGAGGCCGCCAAAGGCCTGGCCAAGCTGTTCACCGAGAACTTCAAGAAGTTCGACGTCTCCGACGCCATCAAGGCGGCCGGTCCGCAGCTGTAAGCGCGTTCCACGCGACGAAGAGCCGCCCCTCGGGGCGGCTTTTTTGTGACTGGCGAGGGTGCTGCGCGTGCCTCTGGAGTGTCTTCGGGCAAATGTGGGAAGCTTGTTTTCCCGCCACCCGCTTTGGATACCCCATGACCGAGTCCATCCAGCGCAGTGCCTTCTCGCATTTCCACCCCATCCTCACCCGCCCGCAGGACAACGACCACAACGGCCACATGGCCGGCTCCACCGTGCATGCCCTGTTCGAAACCGCCATCCAGGCTTTTCTGGTCGAGCAGGCCGAACTCGACCTGCGTGAAGGCGAGCTGGCGGCGTTGGTGGTCAGTTCGGCGGCCGATTTCTTCGCCTTGCCAGGCTTCCCCGATGTGCTCGAAGTGGCGCTGGGTGTCTCGCGCCTGGGTGGCAGCACCGTCGAGTTCCGTCTGGCACTGTATCGTCCGGGTGAGTCAGAAGCCTGCGCGATGGGCCGAGTGGTGCAAGTGTTCGTCGAGCGCGCCACGGGCCGTGCTGCACCGCTGCCCGAAACCCTGCAATTGATCCTGGCCGGGTTGTCGCTCAATCGTTGAGGCAGATGATGCCCTCGCGGACGGCGAACAGCACCAGTCCGGGGACATCGTGGATCTGCAGGCGGTGCATGATCTGCGAGCGATGGGCTTCGACGGTCTTGACGCTCAGGCCCAGGCCATCGGCGATCGAACGGGTGCTTTCGCCCCGCGCGATCAGGCGCAGGATTTCCAGTTGGCGTGGGGTCAGCGGAGCCTGTGCCGGGCTGGCCGGGCGCTTGCGGTTGTGCTTGAGGGCCTGGCCGATGACCATCGGCAGCACCGTCGATGACAGGTACTGACCGCCACTGCGCAAGGTCTGCAAGGCCTGTTCGAATTCGCAGACCGTGGCGCTTTTGAGCAGGAAACCCTGTGCCCCGAGCTGCAGGCAGTTCATCACATGCTCCAGTTCCGAGCGCGCTGACAGCATCAGCACGCGGCTGCCCGGTACGCGGATGAACAGCTCTTGCAGCACTTGCTGGCGGTTCAGGGTGTCGCTGTTCATGTCCAGCACGACGATTTCCGGCCGCAGCTTTTCCGCCAGGGCCACGGCGCTCATGGCATCGCTGGTATCGGCTACGACGGCGTATTCCTTCTTCTGTTCGAGCAGGGCGCGCAGGCCGGCGCGGAAAAGGGGCGAGTCGTCGGCAAGCAGGATTCGGCAAGGCATGGGTCAAGGCCTGTTTCGCAAGGGAAGGGGGGCGGCAGGCCTGCTCGATCCACAAGCGCACTGCCGCGCGGGAGCGCGACCAGTCCTTGTCTGCCGTTCGATGCGGCAGTGCTGTTCATCATAAGCGTTCGAACACTGACGGCAGTATCGGCCGCAGTGGCAGGTCCAGGCCGTGGATGCTTTCGCTGTGACCGATCATCAGCAGCCCGCCGGGGCGCAAGTGGGGCATCAGGCGCAGCAGCACATCGGCCTTGCATCGCTGGTCGAAACCCGCGAGCAGATTGCGCAGCAGGATCGCGTCGAACTCACCCAGCTCATCCGGCAATGGCTGGATCAGATTGATGAGCTCGAAGCGTACCCGCTCCCGCAGACCGGAGGCGATCTGTAGACGACTGGCAGGGGGCTCGGCACCACACAGGCAGTAGCGGCCCATCCAGTCAGGAGGGAAATAGCGTGCCTGGGACAGGTCGTAGCGGCCACGGGCGGCCTGTTGCAGCAAGCCACTGTCGTAGTCGCTGGCCAGGACTTCCCAGCCGGTCGGTACGCTCTGGTCGGCCACCATGGCCAGGCTCCAGGCCTCCTCGCCACTGGCGCAGGCGGCGCTCCACAGGCGCGGTGGATGATCCAGGCTCGGCAGCCAGCGGAACAGATGCTCGAAGTGGCGGTGTTCGCGGAAGAAATAGGTGTCGCGGGCGATCAGCAGGCTCAACAGCAACGCCTGTTCGGCGGGCTGTTCGTCGACGCGTTCGAGATAGGCGTCGAAGCTGGTCAGGCCGTGGTGTTGAAGGCGTGATTGCAGGCGACTGGCGACCACCGCGCGGCGCTCGTCGGCCAGGCGATAGCCCGTGGCCTGGCAGACCCGCTGACGGATACGTTCGAAGCAGGCCTGGTCCAGCGCTGGAGGGCAGGTGGCGTCCGTCATCCTAAGGCCTCCCGGGGCCGGGCTGGCATGTTGGATCGACGATGCTCGTGCGCATTCCCTGCGTCCCGTGTTCTGATGGCGGATGGGAAATCATATCCAGTGACTCTCGGCCTCCATATCGGGGAGGCCCCTAAGCCCTGGCATTTGCCCAAACGCAAAGACCTCGCCGGGTGAGGGCGAGGCCTTAGGTGTCAGGCGTAGGGCGTGGCGAGTATCAGTGCCGACCGTGGCGCCCGTGCTTGCGGTGGCCGTAGTGGCGATCACGAGGGCCGTGGTCCCAGTGGCGACGGTCGTCGCGGCGGTAGCGGCGGTCGTCCTGGTCGGCGCGATTGCCCATGTAGTTGCCCAACGCGCCACCGGCGCCGCCGCCGGCCGCTGCGCCCACCAGGCTGCCGGTGCTGCCGCCCAACTGGCGACCCACCACGTTACCGCCCGCTGCGCCCAGTGCGCCGCCAATGGCCGCTTCACCGCGCTGGCGTTTGTCGGCGCCGACGGCGCTGCCCGCTGCACCACCCAAGCCCGCACCAATGGCCGAGCCGGTGTTGCCGCCGATGGACTGGCCGACAACCGAGCCGAGTACCCCGCCCAATGCGCCGCCAACGCCGGCTTCGGTGGTGCCGCCGGCCATGGCAGCGCCGCTGAGCAGGCCGAGAGACAACAACAGAATCGAGGAGTACTTCTTCATCAACAGAGCCTCATAGGGATGACGAGGCGGAATTTGCCGCTCGAAGCGGGGGCTGGCAACGGAAATCCGACGATTGGCACGAGTTGTACACAATCTTCTAAGTTGTTGATTTGCGTATGAAACTTTGTGCTTTTTCGGCAGTCCTAGATTACTTCGCGTGCCTCGTTCAGCACCGATTCGGCACTGCGTCGTCTGCGCTGCGCGAGGTGGCCTGACGATACTGGCGTGGGGTGAAGCCGGTCAGTTGCTTGAACTGACGACTGAAGGCGCTGTGATCGGTGTAGCCGCACGCCATCGCCACCTCGGTGATCGGCCTGTCGCTCAGCAACAGCCGATGCGCCTGCTCCAATCGCGCCTTGTGGATCATCTGCCGCGGTGTCAGGTGGAACACCCGTTTGCAGTAGCGCTCCAGTTGGGCCACGGAGATCCCGGCGATGCGGGTCAGCTCGCGCAGGCTGATCGGCTGATGGAAGTGCCTGCGGATATGCTCGTCCACCGCCGCCAGGCGTCGATAGGCGGGGTGGCGGTCGGCGGCGGCCTGCAGGTCGACCGAAATGCCCACCAGGCCGATGATCTCGTCCAGATGATTGTAGAGCGGGCGCTTGTGGGTCAGGCACCAGCCCGGCTCGCGGCTGCCGTACAGGTGCAGCTCCAACTGGTCCTCCAGCACCCGACCCTCCTGCAACACCCGCCGGTCCTGCTCGGTATAGCCCGGTCCCAACTGCGCCGGGAACACCTCGGCGCTGGTCTTGCCCAGCAGTGGCTGCAGGCGCTTCAAGCCGCAACGCTGCACCAAGGTGCTGTTGGCCAGCACATAGCGTGCTGCCGGATCCTTGATGAAGATCGCCGCGTTGGGGATGGCGTCGAGGATCGGCAGCAGCAGCGACACGCCCGCCAGCAAGGACTCCAAGGTGGCCGGGCGGGACTGCTCGAGAGACTGGTACAGGGTGGCCAGTGGCAGATCGTTCATCGGTCGATTCTTGGTTGAAGAAAAGGGTCGCATCCGGCCTGCTCGGGCATTCGCCTGAAGCACGCAGACCTGTCGAGGTGCGATCGACAGCCTAGCCGTGGCCCGCCCTGGCACGCCAGCGTTTCAGCCGACTGTGCCGATATCGTCATCGCATCTGCCGAAAACCATCAAGAAGCCAGCCCGCGCTCGGTTCACTCTGTTACTGCGCAACGCCGCCCTGCGTTCAGCACGATCGCGGCGCCTAGCCGCCTCGGGTGACATCAGACCTGCCTATCCAATAACCAACAACAAGGCGCAACCATGTCAGGCAAATTCAAGAAACAGTTATCCCTGCTGGACCTCACGTTCATCGGCCTCGGCGCGATTTTCGGCTCCGGCTGGCTGTTCGCTGCCAGCCATGTCTCGGCCATCGCCGGCCCAGCCGGAATTTTCTCCTGGCTGCTGGGTGGTTTCGCCGTGCTGCTGTTGGGCATCGTCTATTGCGAGCTGGGCGCCGCCCTGCCACGGGCGGGCGGCGTGGTGCGTTATCCGGTGTACTCCCATGGGCCGCTGCTGGGTTACCTGATGGGCTTCATCACCCTGATCGCCTTCTCCAGCTTGATCGCCATCGAAGTGGTCGCCTCACGCCAGTACGCCGCTGCCTGGTTCCCGGGATTGACCAAGACCGCTTCCAGCGATCCCACCGTGTTGGGCTGGCTGGTGCAGTTCGCCTTGCTCGCGCTGTTCTTCTGGCTCAATTACCGCAGCGTGAAAACCTTCGCCAAAGCCAACAACCTGATCAGCGTGTTCAAGTTCATCGTGCCGCTGCTGGTCATCGGCGTGCTGTTCACCTTCTTCAAGCCCGCCAACTTCCAGGTCCAGGGATTCGCGCCGTTCGGCCTCTCCGGTGTGGAAATGGCGGTGTCGGCCGGCGGCATCATCTTCGCTTACTTGGGCCTGACCCCGATCATCTCGGTGGCCAGCGAAGTGAAGAATCCCCAGCGCACCATCCCCATCGCCCTGATTCTGTCGGTGCTGCTGTCCACGGCCATCTATGCCCTGCTGCAATTGGCCTTCCTAGGCAGCGTACCGACCGAGATGCTGACCAACGGCTGGGCTGGGATCACCCGCGAACTGGCGCTGCCGTACCGCGACATCGCCCTGGCCCTGGGCGTAGGTTGGCTGGCCTACCTGGTGGTCGCCGACGCAGTGATCTCGCCCAGCGGCTGCGGCAACATCTACATGAACGCCACGCCCCGGGTGATCTACGGCTGGGCGCAGACCGGCACCTTCTTCCGCTACTTCACCCGCATCGACGCACAGTCCGGCATCCCGCGTCCGGCCCTGTGGCTGACCTTCGCGCTGTCGGTGTTCTGGACCCTGCCTTTCCCGTCGTGGGAAGCGCTGATCAACGTGGTCTCGGCGGCGCTGGTGCTCAGCTATGCCGTGGCACCGGTGAGCGTGGCCGCGCTGCGTCGCAGCGCCCCGCAGATGCCACGCCCGTTCCGGGTCAAGGGCATGGCGGTGCTCGGCCCGCTGTCATTCATCATCGCGGCGCTGATCGTCTACTGGTCCGGCTGGAGCACGGTGTCCTGGCTGCTGACGCTGCAGATCGCGATGTTCGTGCTGTACCTGCTGTGCCGCCGTTTCGTCCCCACCGAGCACCTGTCGCTGGCTCAGCAGGTGCGCGCCTCGGCCTGGCTGATTGGCTTCTACGCGATCACCTTGCTGCTGTCGTGGCTGGGCAGCTTCGGCGGCCTGGGTGTGCTCGGCCACCCGCTGGACACCGTCGTCGTCGCTGTCTGTGCGCTGGGGATCTACTACTGGGGCGCCGCCACCGGCGTGCCGGCCGCCCTGGTGCGCCTGGAGGGCGATGACGAAAGCGAAAGCGCTGCCGACACCGTCACCGGCCCGCCGGCCACCGCTGCGTTCTCCTGACCTTCGCCACGGACCTTGCCCATGAAACGACTCCACGTCATCGATTCCCACACCGGCGGCGAACCGACCCGCCTGGTCATGCAAGGCTTTCCCGCCTTGCACGGGCGCAGCCTGGCCGAGCAGCGCGACGAGTTGCGCGAACGGCACGATCACTGGCGCCGCGCCTGCCTGCTCGAACCGCGCGGCAACGACGTGCTGGTCGGCGCGCTGTACTGCCCGCCGGTATCGCCTGACGCCACCTGCGGGGTGATCTTCTTCAACAACACCGGCTACCTGAACATGTGCGGCCACGGCACCATCGGCCTGATCGCCTCGTTGCAGTACCTGGGCCTGATTGGCACAGGTCTGCACAGGATCGACACGCCGGTCGGCCAGGTCAGCGCCACCTTGCACGAGGACGGTGCCATCACCGTCGGCAACGTGCCGTCCTACCGTTATCGCCGCCAGGTGGCGGTGACGGTGCCGGGGCATGGCGTGGTGCACGGCGACGTCGCCTGGGGCGGCAACTGGTTCTTCCTGGTCTCCGAGCATGGTCAGCGTCTGGCACTGGACAACCGCGAGGCGTTGACCGCCTACACCTGGACGATGCTCGAAGCGCTGCAGGCGCAGGGCATCACCGGCGAGCAGGGCGCGCCCATCGACCATGTCGAGCTGTTCGCCGACGACCCCCATGCCGACAGCCGCAACTTCGTGATGTGCCCCGGCAAGGCCTACGACCGCTCGCCCTGCGGCACCGGCACCAGCGCCAAGCTGGCCTGCCTGGCGGCGGACGGCAAGCTGCAGCCCGGCCAGGTCTGGACCCAGGCCAGCATCACCGGCAGCCAGTTCCACGGCCGCTACGAGCCGCATGGCGAGGGTATTCGCCCGTTCATCACCGGCCGCGCCTACCTCACCGCCGACAGCACCCTGCTGATCGACGAGCACGACCCGTTCGCCTGGGGCATCTGACCCCGGTTTTTTCTCCCACTGAACAGCCTCAGGAGCAATCACAATGACCGACAACATTTTCAGCGGCACCATGCCCGCGCTGATGACCCCCTGCACTGCCGACCGTACACCCGACTTCGACGCCCTGGTGCGCAAGGGCCAGGCGCTGATCGAGGCGGGCATGAGCGCCGTGGTCTACTGCGGCTCCATGGGCGACTGGCCGCTGCTGACCGAAGCCGAACGCCAGGAAGGGGTGGCGCGCCTGGTGGCCGCGGGTATTCCCACCATCGTCGGCACCGGCGCGGTGAACACCCGCGAGGCGGTTTCCCATGCTGCCCACGCGGCGAAGGTCGGCGCCGCTGGCCTGATGGTCATTCCCCGGGTGCTGAGCCGCGGCGCCTCGCCGACCGCCCAGAAACATCACTTCTCGGCCATTCTGGCGGCTGCACCGGCGCTGCCGGCGGTGATCTACAACAGTCCTTACTACGGCTTCGCCACCCGCGCCGAGCTGTTCTTCGAACTGCGCCGCGCGTTCCCCAACCTGATCGGCTTCAAGGAGTTCGGCGGCGGTGCCGACCTGCGTTATGCCGCCGAACACATCACGTCCCAGGATGACCAGGTGACGCTGATGGTCGGTGTCGACACTCAGGTGGTGCATGGCTTCGTCAACTGCAACGCCACGGGTGCCATTACCGGTATCGGCAATGCCTTGCCTCGCGAAGTGCTGCAGTTGGTCAGTCTCAGCCGTGCAGCCGCCAAGGGCGACGCCCGTGCCCGTCGCCAGGCCCGTGAACTGGAGTCGGCGCTGGCCGTGCTTTCGTCGTTCGACGAGGGCTGCGACCTGGTGCTGTATTACAAGCACCTGATGGTGCTCAACGGCGACCGCGAGTACAGCCTGCACTTCAACGAAAGCGATGAACTGAGCGTCGCCCAGCGTCACTACGCCGAACAGCAGTACGCGCTGTTCCGCACCTGGTACGCCAACTGGTCGGCCGAGCAGAACCTCGCCTGAGCCCACCCTGGGCTGCCTCGCGGCCCGTTTTCCCCTTCATTGAATGTTCAGGAGACGCCATGAGGCTCACCGGTAACCTGCTACTCGGCCAGACCTCGACATCCGGCGTCGGCGCTGCCGTTCACGCCATCAACCCAGCCACGGCCCAACCTCTGGAGCCGGCCTATCCCGGCGCCAGCCGCGAGCAGGTGGCCCAGGCCTGCGCGCTGGCCGAGGCTGCGTTCGACACCTATCGGGAAACCACGCTCGAGCAACGGGCGCTGTTTCTCGACGCCATCGCCAATGGCCTCGAAGCGCTGGGCGATGAGCTGGTCGAACGCGCCGTCGCCGAAACCGGCCTGCCCAAGGCGCGCATCCAGGGTGAGCGCGGGCGCACCTGCCAGCAACTGCGCCTGTTCGCCCGTGTGGTACGCGCCGGCGAATGGCTGGACGTGCGGATCGATCCGGCGCTGCCCGAGCGCCAACCGTTGCCGCGTCCGGACCTGCGCCAGCGCCAGGTGGCACTCGGTCCGGTGGCAGTGTTCGGCGCCAGCAACTTCCCCCTGGCCTTCTCGGTCGCCGGTGGCGACACCGCCTCGGCCTTGGCTGCCGGGTGCCCGGTGGTGGTCAAGGCCCATGGCGCCCATCCAGGCACCAGCGAGCTGGTGGGCCGTGCGCTGGCGCACGCGGTGAGCGATTGCGGGCTGCCGGAGGGCACCTTTTCGCTGCTCTATGGCGCGGGGCATGAGGTGGGCATCGCGCTGGTCAGCGACCCGCGCATCAAGGCGGTCGGTTTCACCGGCTCGCGCACCGCGGGCATCGCCCTGTGCCGGGCGGCCCAGGCGCGTTCGGAGCCTATCCCGGTGTACGCCGAGATGAGTTCGATCAATCCGGTGTTCCTGTTCGAGGCGGCATTAGGCGCACGGACCGACGCGCTGGCACAGGGTTTCGTCGCCTCCGTGACCCAAGGCGCCGGACAGTTCTGCACCAACCCCGGCCTGGTCATCGCCCGCCAAGGCCCCGACGTGCAGCGCTTCATCGACGCGGCCAGTGCGCAACTACGCCAAGTCGCAGCGCAGACCATGCTGACCCCGGCTATCCACCAGGCCTATGAGACCGGCGTTGGCCGGTTGCGCGCCCATCCCCAAGTGCAGGACGTCGCCAGTGGGCTGGCCGTGGAGGGACCGACTCAGGGCCAGGCCCAGCTTCACGTCACCCAGGCCGACGCGTTTCTGGCCGACCCTGGGCTCGCGCACGAGGTATTCGGCGCGGCGTCGTTGCTGGTGGTGTGCCGTGACGATCGGCAAGTGCATCAAGTGGCCGAGCGGCTGGAAGGGCAGTTGACCGCCACGCTGCATCTGGACGCGGCCGATATCGACAGTGCCCGCCGCCTGTTGCCGGTGCTGGAGCGCAAGGCCGGGCGGATTCTGGTCAACGGCTGGCCGACCGGCGTGGAAGTCTGCGATGCCATGGTCCATGGCGGGCCGTTCCCGGCCACCTCCGATGCCCGCACCAGCTCGGTGGGCAGCGCCGCGATCCTGCGCTTCCTGCGCCCGGTGTGCTACCAGGATGTGCCCGACGCCTTGCTCCCCCAGGCGTTGCAGCAGGGCAATCCACTGAGGCTGAGGCGCCTGCTCGACGGCAGACGGGAAGCGTGAGCATGAATCAGCCGCTGGATACCGATATCGCGGTGGTGGGGGCAGGCATCGTCGGGGTCGCTTGCGCCCTGCAACTGGCCCGCCAGGGTCGCCGGGTGATGTTGATCGATCGTCAGCCACCGGGCATGGGGGCCTCGTATGGCAACGCCGGGCACCTGGCCAGCGAGCAGGTGTTCCCCATCGCCGACTGGTCGATCTGCAAGCGCCTGCCGGGCATGCTGCTGGACCCGATGGGTCCGCTGCGCCTGGACTGGAAATACCTGCCCAAGGCCCTGCCGTGGTTCGCCCGGCTGTTGCTCAACCTGCGTCCGGCACCCTACCAGCGCACGGTGGCCGGCCTGCGTCGGCTCAACGAAGGCAGTCTGTCGGCGTGGCAGCGATTGCTGGCCTCGATCGGGCAGGGCGCGCTGTTCCAGGGCGACGGCTCGTTGCTGGTGTACGAGCGGCCCGAGTCGCTGCAACCCCTGGTCGCCCTGCGCACCCGCATGCAGGCGCAGGGCGTACCGGTGGACCTGTGGTCGGCCGAGCGCTTGCACGAGACGGCGCCGCAGTTGAGCGACAGGCTGCTCGGTGGCTTGTTCTTCCCCAACACCGGACATTTCGTCGATCCGTATCGGTTGCTGCGTGCGCTGTTCGACGCGGCCCAGGCCCACGGCGTGCGCTTCGTCCAGGCCGAGGTCCAAGGTGGACAGGTGCACGCCGAGCAGGTCCAGTTGAGCGGCGACCACGGCAGGATTGCGGCCCGACAGGTACTGATCTGCTGCGGTGCCCATTCGGCCCACCTGACGCAGGCATTGACCGGCCAGCGGGTGCCGTTGGACACCGAACGCGGTTATCACCTGATGTTGCCGAACGAGCGGCAGCGCTTGCCCGTGGCGGTCACGTCCTGGGAGCGCCGCTTCATCATGACGCCCATGGAGGGTGGGCTGCGGCTGGCGGGCACGGTGGAATTCGCCGGGCTGCAGGCGCCGCCCAACCTGCCCCGCGCCTGGCAGTTGCATCGGTTGAGCCAAGGCCTGTTCCAGCGTGAGTTGTCTGCCGAAGGGGCGACTCCGTGGATGGGCATGCGGCCCTCGCTGCCCGATTCGCTGCCGGTGATCGACCGAGTAGGCGCGGGCCGCGTGTTACTGGCCTTCGGGCACCAGCACCTGGGCTTGACCCAGGCCGCGCTGACGGCCGAGTGGGTGGGCCGTCTGGCCGATGAAGCCGCTGGCCCGGAAATGGCAGCCTATCGGCTGAATCGCTTCTGAAACGACGCGGCCGCGCGACCCAGGAGGACAGCGTGGCCGCAGTCGATAGCGCGCAGGTCAGGCCACGCGAATGATCTGGCCGTTTTCGCGTGCGGCTTCCAGCCGGATGGCGATGAACTTGGACGTCGGCGTGTGGCTGCCGTCGCCGATGCTCTCCAGCGGCACCAGCGGGTTCACCTCAGGGTAGTAAGCCGCCGCCTGGCCTGCCGGAATATCGAAGGCCAGCAGGGTGAAACCGTGCACACGGCGCACGTGCTCATCGCCCCACAGCGACACGATGTCGACCTTCTGCCCCGGTTTGAAGCCCAGGCGAATGATGTCGGCCTCGTTGGCGAACAGCACCTCGCGCTGGCCGCGCACGCCGCGATAACGGTCGTCCAGGCCATAGATGGTGGTGTTGTACTGATCGTGCGAGCGCATCGATTGCAGGATCAGGTCCGGCAGTTGGCCGCTGGCGCGTACGCGCTCGTCGAGCAGGCTGTCCGGCAGCAGGTTGGCCCTGAAGTTGGCGCGTCCGGTGGTGGTCTTCCACTGCCGTTCGCCGGCGCTGTTGCCCAGGTAGAAACCACCCGGCTGGTGCAGGCGCTGGTTGAAATCGGTGAAGCCGGGAATGGTGTCGGCGATCAGGTCGCGGATGCGGTCGTAGTCGGCCACCATCCAGTTCCAGTCCACCGGATGGCTGCCCAGCGTGGCGGCGGCGATGCCGGCGATCACCGCAGGCTCGGAACGCATCTGCCGCGACAGGGGGCGCAACTGGCCGTTGGAGGGGTGAACCATGCTGAACGAGTCTTCCACCGTCACCGCTTGTGGGCCTTCGCCTTGCATGTCGATGTCGGTGCGCCCCAGGCATGGCAGGATCAGCGCCTGCTGGCCGTGGATCAGGTGGCTGCGGTTGAGCTTGGTGCTGATGTGCACGGTCAGTGCGCAGTTGCGCAGCGCCTGGGCGGTGCGCTCGGTGTCGGGCGTCGCCTGGGCGAAGTTGCCGCCAAGGCCGATGAACACCTTGGCCCGACCTTCGAGCATGGCGTGGATCGCCTCGACCGTGTTGTGGCCGTTGCTGCGCGGGACCGGGAAGTTGAAGCGCCGCTCGATGGCATCGAGCAGGGCCACCGGTGGGCGCTCGTTGATGCCCATGGTGCGGTCGCCCTGCACGTTGCTGTGGCCACGCACCGGGCACAGGCCAGCGCCAGGCTTGCCGATGTTGCCGCGCAGCAGCATCAGGTTGACGATTTCCTGGATGGTCGGCACCGAGTGGCGGTGCTGGGTGATACCCATGGCCCAGCACATGATCACGCGCTTGCCCTTGCAGTACATACGCGCTGACAGCTCGATATCGTCAAGCGTCAGGCCCGACTGCTCGACGATCTGCGCCCACGGCGTGGCCTCGACCACGGCCAGGTACTCGTCCACGCCCTGGCCATGCTCGGCGATGAAGGCGTGGTCGAAGATCGCTGGCTCGCCCTTGGTCTGGGCCTCGCGTTCCCATTGCAGGAGGAACTTGGCCATGCCGCGCAGCAGCGCCATGTCACCACCCAGGGCCGGGCGGAAGAACGCGGTGTTGGTCGGGCGGTCGCTGTTGAGCAGCATTTCCAGCGGGTGCTGCGGGTGCTGGAAGCGCTCCAGGCCACGCTCCTTGAGCGGGTTGACGCAGACCACCTGGGCGCCGCGCTTGACCGCATCACGCAGCGGATCGAGCATGCGCGGGTGGTTGGTGCCGGGGTTCTGGCCGAGCACGAAAATCGCGTCGGCATGCTCGAAATCGTCGTAGGTGACGGTGCCCTTGCCCACGCCGACGCTCTGGCCCAAGGCCACGCCGCTGGCCTCATGGCACATGTTCGAGCAGTCGGGGAAGTTGTTGGTGCCGTAGGCGCGCACGAACAACTGGTACAGGTAGGCGGCCTCGTTGCTGGCGCGCCCGGAGGTGTAGAACTCGGCCTGATCCGGCGATTCCAGCGCCTTGAGGTGTTCGGCGATCAGCGCGAAGGCGGCGTCCCAGTCGATTGGCCGGTAACGGTCGCTGGCTGGCTCGTAGACCATCGGCTCGGTCAGTCGGCCCTGGTATTCCAGCCAGTAGTCGCTCTGCTCGAGCAGTGCGCTGACGCTGTAGCGGGCGAAGAAGGCGGCGTCCACGCGGCGCTTGGTCGCTTCCCAGTTGACCGCCTTGGCGCCGTTCTCGCAGAACTTGACCATGCCGCTTTCCGGCGAATCGCCCCAGGCGCAGCCGGGGCAGTCGAAGCCACCATGCTGGTTGGTCTTGAGCAGGGCGCGAATGTTCTTCAGCGCGTTGTCGCTGCCGACCCAGGCCTTGGCCACGCTGCGCAACGCGCCCCAGCCACCGGCGGCGCCGTGGTAGGGCTTGTAGCGAGGGCTGGAAGCAGGGGCGTTGTCTGGAACTTTCTCGTAGGAGGTCACGGCTTTACGACTCCGCCGCGGGGCTGAACACCCGCGGTGCGCTGTGTTTGGGCAGATGGATGAGGTTGAGGTTGTGCTGGCGCGCCCACTGCAGGGCAAGGCCTGTGGGCGCAGAAAGACTGACCAGGGTCTGGATGCCGGCGCGCAGGACTTTCTGGATCAATTCCAGGCTGCAGCGGCTGGTGACGATGGCCAGGCCGCCCTGGGTGTCGATGCGTTGGCGCAGCAGGGCGCCGATCAACTTGTCCAGGGCGTTGTGTCGACCAATGTCTTCACGGCCCAGCAGCAGTTCACCGTTGCGGTCCATGAACAGCGCGGCATGCACCGCGCCACAGTGCTGGCCGAGCGGTTGGAAGGCGTCGATGCGTCGGCGCAGATCGTCCAGCCACTGCACCGGCGGCAGCGGCGCGCCGGGCAGGTGTTGCAGCGCTGGCAAGGCCTGCTCCAGGGCTTCGACGCCACACAGGCCGCAACCGCTGGTGCCGGCCAACTGGCGGCGCTGGTCCTTGAGGTTCCAGAACGCGCGGCTGGAGATTTCGACATCGGCGTACAACGCCGAGCCGCTGCCGGAGAGCTTGACGTCGTAGATGTCTTCGAGGTTGGCGACGATGCCGCTGCCGATGCTGAAGCCGACGGCGAAGTCTTCCAGGTCGGTCGGGCTGACCAGCATCACCGCCTGGTTCAGTCCGTTGTAGACGATGGCCAGGGCGACTTCTTCGGCCAGCGGCGTACGCTCGCCCGTCTGGTCGGACAACTGGACATAATCGTAGGTGTTGCTGGCGGCGGGCAAGGACAGGGGTGTTGAGGCCGCGCAGACCGGAGGCTTGCTGTTCATCGGGACGGATCACCGGCGGCTGGTATACGCATACAAGCCTAGTGCCAGTGGCTGTGCGGCGTCTAATCGTTAGGTTCTATACCGTGATAGGCCGCGTCGATTGGTCGCAGCAGGCGCCCAGGGAATTCCTCGCCTAGACTGAACCGTTCCGAGCACTCATCTACATAAGGAGCACGTCATGAGCCTGTTCAGATTCGTCAAGGAAGCCGGCGAGAAGTTGATCGATCTGCTGACCCCTGGCAATGCCAATGCCGAGGAACAGTTGAAGAAGCATGTGCAAAACGTGGGGCTGGGCAATCCGAACATCACGGCCTCGGTCGAGGGCGACAAAGTCATTCTCAAGGGCGAAGTGGCGAGCCAGGAAGAGAAGGAGAAGATCATCCTGGCGGCGGGCAACATCGAAGGTGTGGCCTCGGTGGAGGACCAGATCACCGTCAGCGGTGCGGCCGACAAGGCGGCGCGGTTCGTCACGGTGGAGAAGGGCGATACGCTCAGTGCCATCTCCAAGCGGGTGTATGGCGACGCCAACAAGTACCAGAAGATCTTCGAGGCCAACAAGCCGATGCTGTCGGACCCGAACAAGATCTATCCAGGGCAGGTGCTGCGCATTCCCGACTGAGCCGCGCGCGGTGGTCTTCGCGGGGTCGCCCGCGAAGCGTCCGTCACAGGCCCTGTAACAACGCCCGATAATCCTCGACTGCAGCGAATTCCTGCGTATCGCGCTCTGCTGCGCGGCTGTCGGGCTGGCGCACGGCCAGCAGATGGCCGACGCCGAACCGACCTGCGCTGCGCAGGATCGACAAGGTGTCGTCGATGAACAGGCTGCGCGCTGGCTCGAAGTCGATGTCGGCGCGCAGGGCGTCCCAGAACTGCGGGCTCTCTTTCGGGTAGCCGTAGTCGTGGGAGCTGATCATCCGCTCGAAGTAGGGCGCCAGCTCGATGCGTTCGAGCTTGAGCGACAGCGAGTCGCGGTGGGCATTGGTGATCATCACCACGCGCTTGCCGGCCTGGCGCAGCGCGGCCAGGAAGGTGTCGGCGTCCGGGCGCAGGGCGATCAGGTCGGCGATTTCGCGCTTGAGCTCACGGATCGGCAGGCGCAATTCGCGGCTCCAGAAATCCAGGCAATACCAATTCAGCGTGCCCGCATGCTGCTCGAACAGCGGGCGCAGTTCCAGTTCGGCCATGGCCCGGCTCACGCCGTGCAACTCGGCGTAGCGCTGGGGCAGGTGGTCGAGCCAGAAGCGATTGTCGTAGTGCAGGTCGAGCAGGGTGCCGTCCATGTCCAGCAGGACGGTGTCGATGGCGGACCAGGGCAGAACAGGCATGGGAAACTCTCGTCAGGTCGGCAAGCCACGGTATAGTAACCCGTTCATGCCAAGGAGCCGCACCCATGCGCCAGAAACCCACTGTCCTCAGTCGCGAGATCGTCGCCAGCAGCCGTCTGTTCCGGGTCGAAGCCGTGCAGTTGCGTTTCTCCAACGGCAACGAGCGCACCTACGAGCGCCTGGTCGGTCGCGGCAACGGCTATGGTGCAGTGATGATCGTGGCGCTGATCGATGCCGAGCATGCGCTGTTGATCGAGGAGTACTGCGGCGGCACCGACGAGTACGAGCTGTCGTTGCCCAAGGGCCTGATCGAGCCGGGCGAGGACGTGCTGGCCGCCGCCAACCGCGAGCTCAAGGAAGAGGCGGGTTTCGGTGCGCGTCAGTTGGAACACCTCACCGAACTGTCGCTGTCGCCTGGCTACATGAGTCAGAAAATCCAGGTGGTGCTGGCCAGCGACCTGTACGAGGAACGTCTGGAGGGCGACGAGCCCGAGCCAATGCGCGTGGACAAGGTCAACCTGCGCGAACTCTCGGCCCTGGCCACCCATCCGCAGTTCAGCGAGGGGCGCGCCCTGGCGGCGCTGTACCTGACCCGCGACCTGCTGATCCAACGGGGGCTGCTGAGCGCATGAACGATCTGCAACTGATGCACGAAGCGGTGACCCTGGCCCAACGCGCGGGCGAGGCGATCCTGCCGTTCTGGCGTACCGACGTCGCGGTCAGCAACAAGGCCGACGATTCGCCGGTCACCGCCGCTGACCTGGCCGCGCACCGCATCATCGCCGATGGCCTGCACGCGCTGGCGCCGCACATCCCGGTGCTGTCCGAGGAAGACTGCGACATCGCCCTGGCCGTGCGCGAAGGCTGGACGCGCTGGTGGCTGGTCGATCCGCTGGATGGCACCAAGGAATTCATCGCCGGCAGCGAGGAGTTCACCGTCAACATCGCCCTGGTGGACAAAGGCGAGGTGATGTTCGGTGTGGTGGCGACGCCGACCAATGGCCGCTGCTACTTCGGCGGGCGCGACCTGGGCGCCTGGCATCTCACGGCGGGCGGACTGACCCGGGCGATTCGGGTGCGCACCGCAGCACCGGCCGACGCGCGTTTCACCGTGGTCGCCAGCCGTCGCCACACCAGCCCCGAACAGGAGGCGCTGCTGGCCTCGCTGGGCGCGTCGGTCGGCGAGCTGGCGTTGGCGAACATCGGCAGCTCGTTGAAGTTTTGCCTGCTCGCCGAGGGTCTGGCGGACTTCTACCCCCGCCTGGCGCCGACCTCGCAGTGGGACACGGCAGCGGCGCAGGGCGTGCTCGAAGGGGCCGGCGGCGAGGTCATCGATCTGGCGGGTCAGCCGTTCCGCTACCCGCCGCGCGAGTCATTGCTCAATCCCTTCTTCCTGGCGCTGCCCAGTGACGCCGAGTGGCGCGACGCGCTGCTGGGGTCGATCCTCACGCCGTGATGCAACCTGCTCCAGACAGAGCCTAGCGATGGAGCACATATTGGCCGCTGAACACCACAGCGGCTGCTTCGCTGCCCGGGTTGGCGACCGTGGTCTGCAACGTCAGCCGCGCCCGGCCGCGCCGCTGATACAGCGCCAGGAAACGTTGCCAGTCCTTGTCCGGCGGCGCCTCGCAGCAGGCCACGGCGGTGCCGGTGACCGGTAACGGATAACTGATCTGCCCTTCCTGAATGACGATATGCCCATCGTCGATGCCCAGCTCGCGCAAGCGCAGGTGCAGCCAGCCCCAACCCGCCAGCACCGCCGCGCAGTAGAGACTGCCGCCGAACATGGTGCTCTTGTGGTTGACGTTGGGTGCCAACGGCAGCGCCAAGCGCAGACGCTGCGCCTGCCAGTCGAGCACCTGCAGGCCCATCTCGGCGGTCAGCGGAATATCGTGGTGCAAGATCTGTTGCAGGTACTGGCTGTCGCGGCTCATGGGCGCGTTTCCTCGTGGTCGTCATGGCCGCCGCTGCCGTCGGCGAAGCTCAGGCCATGTTTGCGCAGCTTGTCGTGCAGGGTCTTGCGTGGAATGCCCAGGGCCTCGGCCAGGCTGCGCATGGAGCTGTGCGGCTGGCTCAGCTCGGCGGCGATGAGCGAGCGCTCGAACTGCTCGACCTGCTCGCTCAGCGTGCCGCTACGCTGAGGTTCGGCGCTGGGGCTGGCAGCGCTGGCCTGCTCGTCCAGGGCCAGCTCCAGGCCCAGGGCGAAGCGCTCGGCGGCGTTCTGCAGTTCGCGCACATTCCCCGGCCACTCGTGGCGCAGCAGCAACGCGCGTTGCGCCGGTTGCAGGGTGTGCGGCGCCAGGCCGTGGCGCTGGCTGGCGGCATCGGCGAAATGCTGGAACAGCACCAGGATGTCGTCGCCGCGCTCGCGCAGTGCCGGAATGCGCAGCGGCGCGACGTTCAGGCGGTAGTACAGGTCGGCGCGGAAGCGCCCCTGATCGGCGGACTGGCGCAAGTCCTCCTTGGTCGCGGCGATCACGCGGATATCCAGCGGGATCAACTGGTTGCCGCCCAGGCGCTCGACCACGCGCTCTTGCAGCAGGCGCAGCAGCTTGACCTGCACATCCAGGCTCATGCTCTCGATCTCGTCGAGGAACAAGGTGCCGCCGTTGGCGAACTCGAATTTGCCGATGCGCCGTTTCTGCGCGCCGGTAAACGCACCAGGCTCATGGCCGAACAGCTCGCTTTCGACCACCGATTCGGCCAGGGCCCCGGCGTTGATGGCCACGAACGGGCCGTCGCGACGGCTCGACAGGTCGTGCAGGGCGCGTGCCACCACTTCCTTGCCGGCGCCGGTCTCGCCGAGGATCAGCACGTCGGCGCGGGTGCCGGCCAGGGCGCCGATCTGCTCGCGCAGGCGCTGCATTTGCGCCGAGTGGCCGACCAGCCGGGTCGACAGTTGCTGGCGGTCGCTCAGGGCTAGGCGCAGGCTGCGGTTGTCCAGCACCAGGCGGCGCAGGGCCAGGGCGCGGCGCACGCTGTCGAGCAGGGCATCGCTGGCGAACGGCTTTTCCAGGAAATCGTAGGCGCCGGCGCGCATCGCCTGGACCGCCAGCGGCACGTCGCCGTGGCCGGTGATCAGCAGCACCGGCAGTTCGGCATCGAGCCCGTGCAGTTGTTCGAGCAGTTGCAGGCCATCGATGCCCGGCATGCGAATATCGCTGACCACCACGCCGGGCCAGTCAGGCTGCAGGCGCGCGGCCAGGCCCTGGGCATCGGCCAGGGCGGCGACCTTGAGGCCGGCCAGGTCCAGGGTCTGGCTCAGGGCCTGGCGCAGGTGCGGATCGTCATCGACCAGGATGACCTGGATTTGGCTGTCGATCAGTGGCTCGGTCATGCCGAGGAATCCTCCGAGGGTTGCAGGTTGGCGCCCGGCGGCGCAACGCGCAGTTGCAGGGTCAGCAGGGCGCCGCCTTCCGGGTGGTTGCCCAGTAGCAGCTCGCCGCCCAGGGCGCGCATCAGGCTTTCGCAGATCGCCAGGCCCAGGCCCAGGCCCTGGGTCCGGGTCTTGGTGGTGAAGAACGGCTCCTTGGCGTGTTCCAGGGCTTGGCGACTGAAGCCTGGGCCGTTGTCGCGGATGTACAGGTAGACGTTGCCATCGCGCTGTTCGGCACTGAGCCACAAGCGTCGCGGATTGGCTTTTTCGGTGAGGGCGTCCAGGGCGTTGGCCAGCAGGTTGCCGAGCACCTGGCGCAGGCGGGTCTCACCGGCCTGCACCCACAAGGTCGCGTCGGGCAGGTCGCGGGTCAATTCCACCGCCATCGCCCGGCGACGCTTGGCCAGCAGCGCCAGGGCATCGTCCAGCGCCGGTTGCAGGGCCACGCTTTCCGGCGCATGGCGGTCGCGGCGGGCGAAGGCGCGCAGGTGCGCGATGATCGAGGCCATGCGCCCGGTCAGCTCGCCGATCAGCTTGAGGTTGCCACGGGCGTCCTCGGTGCGCTGGTGATCGAGCAGCACCTCGGCATTCTCGGCATAGCTGCGAATGGCCGCCAGCGGCTGGTTGAGCTCGTGGCTGATGCTCGCCGACATGGTGCCGAGCACCGACAGCTTGCCGGCCTGGACCAGTTCGTCCTGGGCGCGCACCAGCTCCTGCTGCGCCTGCTCGCGTTCCAGCACCTCGTTCTTCAAGCGCGTGTTGAGCCATTCCAGGTCGGCGGTGCGCGCCACCACGCGATTTTCCAGTTCCTGGCGGCCACGCGCTTCCAGCTCGATGCGGTCCATGTAGTGACGCCGGCGCTGCATCACCAGCCCGGCCAGGAGCATGGTCACCAGCAGGGCGGCGGCGCCGATGGCCATGACCGTCTGCACCGAGCGATCGACCAGCATGCGCGGCGCCAGAATGCTCACCTGCCAGCCGGTTTCCTGGATGTCGCGGGTCTGGGTCAGCCAGGCGTCGGGCTCCAGGTGCAGAGGCTGCGGTGCCTGGGTCGGATACGGCTGGATGGCGATCATCGCCGTGCGCTCCTGCTCGGTCAGCGCGCGGGTGGCGCGGAACCGCCATTCGGGGCGCGAGGTGAGCACCACCACACCGTTCTGGTCGGTCAGCAGCAGTTGTTCCGGCGTGCGCCCCCACAGGGTCTCGGTGTGGTCCAGGTCCACCTTGACCACCAGCACGCCCACCACCCGCTCACCGTCGCGCACGGCGGCGGCGAAGAAGTAGCCGCGCTTGGCCGAAGTGGTGCCCTGGCCGAAGAAGCGCCCCAGCCGGCCCTGCATCGCTTCGATGAAATACGGCCGGAAGGCGAAGTTGCGACCGACGAAGCTGTCACGCTTGTCCCAGTTGGAGGCGGCCAGGGTGTTGCCGCTGACGTCCATCAGGTACATCACCTCGGCGCCGGTCTGTTGGGTGATTTCGCGCAGCAGGCGATTGGCGTTGGTCACCGCCTCCAGGCGGAACGGGTCCGCTAGCACCCCACGCAGGGCCGGCAGGTCGCCGAGGATCTGCGGCAAGGTTTCGTAGCGGTGCAGGGTGCCGAGCAGGTTGGCGACGTAGAGGTCGAGGGTCTGGCGATTCTGCGAGGCCAACTGGTCCTGGTAGTAACGTTCGGCCAGGTGGTGCAAAGGCCATAGCAACGGGGCCAGGCACAGCGCCAGCAGTGCCAGGCTGCGCCAGCGAGGGCGTCGGGAAGGGGTCTGAATCGAGAGCATCGCCAAGTGCGCCAGAAGGATCTGACGCGATTATGCGCTAGTTCAGGCAGTCGTTCAGCGCCTGCTGCCAATACGGCTGGCTGACGTGCCACTGCTGGGCCAGGCGCGAGCAGTCCAGCCGCGAGTTCAGCGGGCGCCGCGCCGGGGTCGGGTACTCGCTGCTGGGAATCGGCAGCAACTCGGCGCAGGGCAGGCCGCGCGCTTGCAGGTGCGTGGCGATGGCCTGGGCGAAGCCGAACCAGGAGGTCTCGCCCTGGGCCGTGAGGTGATAAGTGCCCCAGGCGCCGGACTCGCCGGACTGCCAGCGTTCGATCAAGGCGCGGGTGCTGGCGGCGAGGGTGCCGGCCCAGGTCGGGGCACCGATCTGGTCGCTCACCACCTTCAACTGCGCGCGTTCCTGCAGCAGGCGCTGCATGGTCAGCAGGAAGTTGCGCCCGTGCAGCGAATACACCCAACTGGTGCGCAGGATGAGGTGCTCGCCGCCCACGGCGGTGATCGCCTGCTCGCCGGCCAGCTTGCTCTGCCCGTAGACGCCCAGGGGGTTGGGTGTGTCGGCTTCGGTGTAGGCAGAGGTCTTGCTGCCGTCGAACACGTAGTCGGTGGAATAGTGGATCAGCGGCGCCTTCAGGCGCGCAGCTTCCTCGGCCAGCACGCGCGGGCCTTCGGCGTTTATCGCGTAGGCCAGTTCGGCTTCGCTTTCGGCCTGGTCCACCGCCGTGTGCGCAGCGGCGTTGACGATCAGGTCCGGTGCCAGCCGACGCAGCGGCGCGCGCAGCGCTTCGGGATTGGCCAGATCGAGCTGGTCGCGACCCAGCAGGTGCAGTTCGCCCAGACCGGCCAAGGCCCCGTGCAACGCTTGGGCGAGCTGGCCGTGGTGCCCGCAGACCAGAATCTTCATGGGAACAGCTCCGCGTCTTGCAGCAAAGGCCCAACCTGGTCCTTGGCCGATAGCAGGGGGGCACCCTGCAATTGCCAGTCGATGCCCAGTTGTGGATCGTCCCAGCGGATGCAGCGTTCGGCGGCGGGGTTGTAGTAGTCGGTGGTCTTGTAGAGGAAGTCCGCCGACTCGCTGAGCACCACGAAACCATGGGCGAAGCCTGGCGGAATCCACATCTGGTGCTGATTGTCGGCGGACAGCCGGGTGCTGACCCACTGGCCGAAGGTGGGCGAGCTGCGGCGGATGTCGACGGCAACGTCGAGCACTTCGCCCTGGGTCACGCGTACCAGCTTGCCCTGGGGGTTCTGCACTTGGTAATGCAGGCCGCGCAGGACGCCTCGCTGCGAGCGCGAATGGTTGTCCTGGACGAAGGATGCCTGCACCCCGGTGCGTTCGGCGAAGGCGCGGGCGTTGTAGCTCTCCAGGAAAAAGCCACGGCTGTCACCGAAGACCTTCGGCTCGATGATCAGGATGTCGGGAATGGCGGTGGGAATGACGTTCATGGTGTGTCTTCAGCCAGTTTGCTCAAGTAATGACCGTAGCCGGTCTTTTTCAATTCGTCGGCCTTGGCCAGCAGTTGTTCCTTGCCGATCCAGCCCTTCTGGTAGGCGATCTCCTCCAGGCACGCCACCTTCAGGCCCTGACGGTGCTCGATGGTCTGCACATACTGCGAAGCTTCCAGCAGGCTGTCGTGGGTGCCGGTGTCGAGCCAGGCGAAGCCGCGTCCGAAGCGCTCCACGCGCAGGTCGCCGCGTTGCAGGTAAGCGTTGGTGATGTCGGTGATCTCCAGCTCGCCCCGGGCCGAGGGGCGCACGCCCTTGGCGATCTCGACGACGTCGTTGTCGTAGAAATACAGGCCGGTGACGGCGTAGTTCGAGCGTGGCACGGCCGGCTTTTCCTCGACCGACAGCGCCTTGCCCTGCGCGTCGAACTCGACCACGCCGAAGCGCTCGGGATCCTTCACCAGATAGCCGAACACCGTCGCCCCGCTCGGGCGGCTGACGGCGCGCTGCAACTGTTCGCTGAAGCCTTGGCCATGGAAGATGTTGTCGCCCAGGATCAGGCATACCGAGTCGCTGCCGATGAACGACTCGCCGATCAGGAAGGCCTGGGCCAGACCGTCCGGCGAGGGTTGCTCGGCGTAGCTGAGGTTGATGCCGAACCGACTCCCGTCGCCGAACAGCGCGCGGTACTGCGGCAGGTCCTGGGGCGTGGAAATCAGCAGGATGTCGCGGATGCCGGCGAGCATCAGCACCGAGATCGGATAGTAGATCATCGGCTTGTCGTAGATCGGCAGCAGTTGCTTGGACACGCTCAGGGTGATGGGGTGCAGGCGAGTGCCGGAGCCTCCGGCGAGCACGATGCCTTTGGTCATGCGATCAGGTCCTTGAAATCGAATTGGCCCAGCGATGTCCGCTCGACGCCGAACCGCAGCCTCGATCACGTGAGGTCGCCAGGCCGGCAAAGGCTTCATCATAGCGCGTACTGCGCGCATGCAGTGACAGACTGCAGCGAGCCCCACTTGCGTCCCGGCGAGGGTGGTGGCGTCATAGGCGAAATCGAGGCCGAGGTTCGCACCATGCCGCTGCACACCCTGATCCACCGCTCCAGCCTGCCACGCCCCCAGGTTTCCGAGACGCAGGCCCACCAGGCCTTGCAGGCCTACTACGGTCTGCACGGGTCGCTGGTGCCTCTTGGCAGCCAGCAGGACGTGAATTTCCGGCTGGACAGCGATCAGGGTCGTTTCGTGTTCAAGCTGTGCCACGGCAGTTATGCACGGGTCGAGCTGGAGGCCCAGCATGCGGCACTGGCCTACCTGCGCGAGCACGGCCTGCCGGTGCCAGCGGTGCGTGCGGCGTTGGACGGTAGCCGGTTGCTGGCTTTGCAGATCGGTGGCCAGGCCTTGCGCGGGCGCGTGCTCGAGTACCTCGACGGCCAGCCGCTGACGCGTCTGGCGCACCTGCCGCAGCGCTTGATGGCTGAACTGGGTGCCTTGTGCGCCCAGGTCGGCAAGGCCCTGGCCGACTTCGACCATCCGGGCCTGGAGCGTACCCTGCAGTGGGATCCGCGCCATGCCGGGGTGCTGATCGAACACCTGCTGCCGGTGATCAAGGACCGCGCCCACCGCGAGCGCGTCGCGGAAGTGGCCAGCCAGTCGCAGCGACGCCTGGCGCCCCTGGTCGGGCAGTTGCCCAAGCAGGCCGTGCACCTGGACATCACCGATGACAACGTGGTGTGGGCGCTGGATGAGCACCTGCAATGGCAGGCGCGGGGGGTGATCGACTTCGGCGATCTGTCGCGCACCTGGCGCATCGCCGATTTGTCCGTCACCTGCGCGGCCATGCTCCACCATGCCGCTGGCGATCCGCTTCGCATCCTGCCGGTGGTCGCCGCCTACCAGGCGGTCAACCCGCTGAGCGAAGCCGAGTTGCGCGCCCTGTGGCCGTTGTTGCTGAACCGTTCGGCGGTGCTGGTGCTGAGCAGCGAGCAGCAACTGACGGTCGACCCCGACAACCAGTACATCCGCGACAACATCGCCCATGAGTGGGAGATCTTCAACACCGCCACCGCCCTGCCTGCCGCGCTGATGGAAGCGGCGATCCTGCACGCGGCAGGCATGGCAGCGCAGGCGCCGGACCTGGCCGGCTGCGCGCCGCTGCTGCCGAGCCTGGCGCGGGAGAAGGTCAGCCTGCTCGACCTCGGCGTGCTCAGCCCGCACTGCGACGCTGGCAATTGGCAACAGGCCGGCTTCGACCAGCGTCTGCTACTCGCCCAGCCCGCGCCGGCCAGCACCCAGTACGGCCAGTATCGGCTGTCGCAGACCCACATCGACCGCCCGGACGAGCCGGCTACCTGTGCCTTGGGCGTGGAATTGAAGCTGTCCATCGGAACCTTGCTGCACGCGCCCCAGGCGGGCATCTGGCTGAGCACCGGCGATGGGCGCGGCTGTCTGAGCACGGCCCAGTGGGGGCTGTGGCTGAGCGGGCTGGAGCGCACGCCCGAGGACGGCGAGTCGGTGGAAAAGGGCCAGGTGCTCGGTTCCACCTGCGGCCTGCTCGGCGTGCAGCTTGCGCTGGACACCGACATTCAGCCGCCGTTTTTTGCCAGGCCGTCGCAGGCGGCCACCTGGCTGGCCTTGTGCCCGTCGCCGGCGGCGCTGCTTGGTTTCGACTGCGACGCCGAACCGCTGGCCGACTCCCAGGCCCTGCTGGCCCGTCGCGATGCCAGCTTCGCCCGCTCGCAGAAGCATTACTACACCCAGCCGCCGCACATCGAGCGGGGCTGGCGCAACTACCTGATCGACATGCAGGGTCGCTCGTACCTGGACATGCTCAACAACGTGGCCGTGCTCGGCCATGGTCATCCACGCATGGTTGCCGAGTCGGCGCGGCAATGGTCGCTGCTCAACACCAACTCGCGCTTCCACTACGCGGCCATCGCCGAATTCTCCGAACGGTTGCTGGCGTTGGCGCCGCCTGGGTTCGACCGGGTGTTCCTGGTCAACAGCGGCACCGAGGCCAACGACCTGGCGATCCGTCTGGCCTGGGCCTACAGCGGCGGGCGCGACCTGCTCAGTGTGCTGGAGGCCTACCACGGCTGGTCGGTGGCCACCGACGCGATTTCCACTTCGATCGCCGACAACCCGCAGGCCCTGGAGACCCGCCCGGACTGGGTGCATCCGGTAGAGGCACCGAACACCTTCCGCGGACGTTTTCGCGGGCCCGACAGTGCGGCGGCCTACTTGCGCGATGTCGAGGCCAAGCTGGCCGACCTGGACGCGCGAGGGCGCCAACTGGCGGGGATGATCTGCGAGCCGGTGTATGGCAATGCCGGGGGTATCTCGCTGCCGCCGGATTACCTGCGCCAGGCCTACGCCCTGGTGCGCGCGCGTGGCGGGGTGTGCATCGCCGATGAAGTGCAGGTCGGCTACGGCCGCCTGGGCGAGCATTTCTGGGGCTTCGAAGAGCAGGGCGTGGTGCCGGACATCATCACCATGGCCAAGGGCATGGGCAACGGCCAGCCGTTGGGGGCGGTGATCACCCGGCGCGAGATCGCCGAGGCGCTGGAGGCCGAGGGCTACTTCTTTTCCTCGGCCGGTGGCAGCCCGGTGAGTTGCCGCATCGGCATCGCGGTGCTCGATGTCATGCGCGACGAGGGGCTGTGGGACAACGCCCGCGAGGTGGGCCGGCATTTCAAGTCGCGCCTGCAAGCGCTGGTGGACAAGCACCCGCTGGCCGGTGCGGCCCATGGTTCGGGGTTCTACCTGGGGCTGGAGCTGGTCCGCGATCGTCACACCCTGGAGCCGGCCACCGAGGAAACCCAGCTGTTGTGCGATCGCCTGCGCGAGCTGGGGATCTTCATGCAGCCGACCGGCGATTACCTGAACATCCTCAAGATCAAGCCGCCCATGTGCACCACGCGCGCCAGCGTGGACTACTTTGTCGACTGCGTGGATCAGGTGCTGGGCGAAATCACTGAATTCATGTCGATTAATATCGACTAATTAAACGTATAATTCATTATTTTAGGCTTTGGTACCCTTTAAATACCGATTTGCATCGGATAAATTGGGCGGCATCCAGCCATTCGTGGCCCGGGCTCGCCCCCAACTCTGCAGAGGCTTTCCATGAAGACCCTTGATTCGACTCCCCGCGCCGACGGTTTCCACATGCCCGCCGAGTGGGCGCCACAGACCCAGGTGTGGATGGTGTGGCCGGAGCGTCCGGACAACTGGCGCCAGGGCGGCAAGCCCGCGCAGGCGGCCCATGTGACCCTGGCCAAGGCCATCGCCCGCTTCGAGCCGGTCACCGTGGCGGTGTCGGCTGGGCAGTACGGCAACGCCCGTCGTCAGCTCGAACTGCCGAACATCCGTGTGGTGGAAATGAGCAGCGACGATGCCTGGGTGCGCGACACCGGCCCGACCTTCGTCATCGACGACCATGGCGAAGTGCGTGGGGTCGACTGGGGCTTCAACGCCTGGGGTGGCTTTGACGGCGGTCTGTACGCGCCGTGGAACCGTGACGAAGAGCTGGCCGCCAAAGTCATGGAAATGGAGCGTTGCCAGCGCTATCACACCGAAGGCTTCGTGCTCGAGGGCGGCTCGATCCATGTCGATGGCGAGGGCACGCTGATCACCACCGAGGAATGCCTGCTCAATCGCAACCGCAACCCGCACCTGAGCCGCGAGCAGATCGAAGAGGTCCTGCGCGAGCAGTTGGCGGTGCAGACCATCGTCTGGTTGCCCGATGGGCTTTACAACGACGAGACCGACGGCCACGTCGACAATTTCTGCTGTTACGTGCGTCCAGGCGAAGTGTTACTGGCCTGGACCGATGATTCCAATGACCCCAACCATGCCCGTTGCCACGCCGCCTACGAGGTGCTGAAGAACACCCGCGATGCCAAAGGGCGCGAGTTCGTGGTGCACAAGATGCCCATTCCTGGACCGCTTTATGCCACCGAAGAAGAATGCGCCGGCGTCGACCAGGTCGCCGGCAGCCAGCCGCGCGATCCCTCGGTGCGCCTGGCCGGATCCTACGTGAACTTCCTGATCGTCAACGGCGGCATCATCGCACCCAGCTTCGACGATCCAGCCGACGCCCGCGCCAGAGCGATCCTCACCGAGCTGTTCCCCGACCACGAGGTGGTGATGATCCCCGGCCGCGAGCTGCTGTTGGGTGGCGGCAATATCCACTGCCTGACCCAGCAGCAGCCAGCGCCGGTCAAGCGCTGAGCCGGCCTCCACCCTGCCAGGCAGGGTGCTGATCGAGCGTCGCTCGCGATGATCGACCAGCACCCTGGCACAGCTCTTGTATCGCATTCAGCCGGATGGTTCAGGCAGGGGGCCACACCCCCGTTCTGTAACATTCACCCGGTAGTTTGGCCGCTCACGCCTCCAGGGAGTACGTGTCGAAATGAATGCAGCAAGTGAGTCGGCTATGTCCCCCGTGGCGATCGATCACGAATCGCTCAAGGTGTTGGCGCAGTGGTTGAAGCACCATGGAAGCCTCCGGGTCAGGAAGACCGATCCACGCCGCCTTCTGGATGCGCGATACCCGCAGGGATTGCTCAGCGACGCAGAGCTCGACGCGCTCGCCGCTGTCTGGCACTGACCGCCAGCCCGGTATCGCGACGGCAAACGCCACCGTTCACACGGTGGCGTTTGTTTTTCAGCCGGCCAGTTCCGTGGCCTCGTCCTCTTCGAAACCGCGCATCGCCCGCCCGACCAGCAAGGGGTCGGGGGCATGGGCGACGCTGTGGTCCTTGTCCGGATAGTCCAGGGCATGGAGGAAGTGGCGGATGCAGTTGAGTCGGGCGCGCTTCTTGTCGTCGGACTTGATCACGGTCCAGGGCGCATCGGCGGTGTCGGTGTGGAAGAACATGGCTTCCTTGGCCGCGGTGTAGTCGTCCCACTTGTCCAGCGACTTGATGTCGATGGGCGACAGCTTCCAGTGCTTGAGCGGATCGTCACGGCGCGAGATGAAACGGCGCAGCTGCTCTTCGCGGTTGACCGAGAACCAATATTTGAACAGCAGGATGCCGCTGTTGCACAGCATGCGTTCGAGGTCGGGGGCCTGGCGCATGAACTCCAGGTATTGCAGCGGCGAGCAGAAGTCCATCACCCGCTCGACGCCGGCGCGGTTGTACCAGGAGCGGTCGAAGAACACCATTTCCCCGGCGGTGGGCAGGTGCTGGATGTAGCGCTGGAAGTACCACTGGCCCTTTTCCTGTTCCGAAGGCTTTTCCAGCGCCACGATGCGTGCGCCGCGTGGGTTGAGGTGTTCCATGAAGCGCTTGATGGTGCCGCCTTTGCCGGCCGCGTCGCGTCCCTCGAACAACACCACGATGCGCTGGCCGGTGTCCTTGGCCCAGCTTTGTACCTTGAGCAGCTCGATCTGCAGCGCGTGCTTGGCCTTTTCGTACTCCTGGCGGCGCATCCGGGTGGCGTAGGGATAGCTGGCCGGCAGGCGGGCGCTGGTGCTGTCTTCGTTGCTGCCCTTGCGGGCGGTGGCCACTTCCAGTGCGGCAGGCTGTTGGCTGATGCGGGTGATGGTCGCTTCGGGCTTGCGCTTGCGGGCGCGAGCCGTGCGCGCGGGTGTGGGCGTGGCAGAGGCGGTGGGGAGGGGAAGAGGTGCGTCGTCGCTCATGGAGATCCTTGCGGGAATCGGGGGTCCATGGCGTAGCTTAAGGGGATGCGGAGGATGGCGGTTTGACATTGATCAAGCCCGGCAGCCAAATCCCAGGCAACAAAAAACCCGCACTGGGCGGGTTTCTTGTGTCGCTTCGGGTAACTTTGCAACCACCCGATGCTTAATGGTGGTGCCCAGAGACGGAGTCGAACCGCCGACACGAGGATTTTCAATCCTCTGCTCTACCGACTGAGCTATCTGGGCGACGGGGCGAATTAAAAAGGTTTTCAGATCTTGCGTCAACGACTTTTTGAAAAAATTTTAAATTAATTCCGTCGCTTACGGCCGTTGCCTGTTTTTTGTACAGACATGGGCCGTGCTCGGGCTCAGGCGCTCGGTGGCACGTAGCCTTCAGCCTGGGCGTAGTCCTCGCCGGCGAAGAACTTGTCCATCTCGGCCTGGAGGAACTTGCGGTCCTCGCCGTTCATCATGTTCAGGCGCTTCTCGTTGATCAGCATGGTCTGGTGCTTCTGCCACTCGTCCCAGGCCTTCTGCGAGATGTGTTCGTAGATGTCCTGGCCCTTGGCGCCCGGGTAGGGCGGGCGCGGCAGGCCGGGCAGTTCTTCGTTGTACTTGCGGCACTTCACGGTGCGGGTCATCGGGACTCTCCTGCAATCAATGCGTCGGCCGCGCGGGCCAGCAGTTTCTTCACTGGGGCGGCGAGGCCCAGGCGCGGCGGGGTGGCGAGGTTATACCAGAGCCAGTCGGGCTCGGCCACGTGCGGTCCGAGCGAGTCCACGCGGACCAGCCAGGGTTCGATTGCCAGTTGGAAATGGCTGAAGGTATGGGTCAGGCCTTGCAGCGCCTGGCGTTCGGTCATGCGCAGGCCATGCTGGTAGGTGAGGTCGTCGAGCTGCTCCAGGCTGTCCAGCTCCGGCAGGCTCCACAGACCGCCCCACAGGCCGCTGGAGGGGCGGCGGTAGAGCAGGATGGCGCCTTCGTGGTTGGTCAGCAGCGGCATCAGCGCCCGGCGCTGGGGCAGGGCTTTGCGCGGCTTGGGCTCGGGGTAGCGCTTTTCCTCGCCCAGCAGGTGCGCTTCGCAGCCGCGCTGTAGCGGGCAGATCAGGCAACTGGGCTTGGAGCGGGTGCACAGCGTGGCACCCAGGTCCATCATCGCCTGGGTGTAGTCGTTGACCCGCGTCGTCGGCGTGAAGCGCTCGGCCGCCATCCACAGGGCATTGGCGACCTTTGGCTCGCCGGGGTAGCCGCCTTGCGCGGTGAACCGCGCCAGCACGCGCTTGACGTTGCCGTCGAGGATCGGCGCGCGAAGGCCCATGCTGATACTGGCGATGGCACCGGCGGTGGAGCGGCCGATGCCGGGCAGTTCGGTGAGCTGGGCGACGCTGCGCGGGAATTCGCCCGCGTGCTCGGCGACGACGATCTGCGCCGCCTTCTGCAGGTTGCGCGCACGGGTGTAGTACCCCAGGCCTGTCCACAGGTGCAGCACTTCGTCTTCGGGCGCCTCGGCCAGCGCCTGCACGGTCGGCAGCGCCTGCATGAAACGGTCGAAGTAGTTGAGCACTGTGCTCACCTGGGTCTGCTGCAACATGATTTCCGACACCCACACCCGGTACGGGGTGATGCCCTGTTGCCAGGGCAGGTCGTGGCGGCCGTGCTGGTCGAACCACTCCAGCACGGCGCTGGAGAACTGCTGGGGGCTCATCGTTTGAACAGCCCCTTGAGCGCGTCCTTCAATTCCGGGCTGACCTTGTCGCCGAGCTTTTCATCGAGCTTCTCGTCGATCTTGTCTTTCAGGCGATTGCCGGCCAGCTTGGCGGCGACCTTGCCCAGGCCGTCCTTGTCCAGGCGGCAGGCCTTGGCGCCCAGCTCCAGCGGGCCGCGGCAGCGCAGCGGCAGCTCGACGCCGACGTAGCGCTCGTTGACCTGGCAGGCCGGGTCGGGCATGGCCCGCTGATCGCCCTCGACCAGTACGCCGATGCCGTAGTCCATGCCCAGCACGCGCAGGTCCACGTCGCCATGGCCGTTGACGGTCAGGCCTGGGATGCGCACCTTCAGGTCCGGGTTGCTGGCCACGCCGTTGCGCACCACCAAGGTGCCGCGCAGCTCCTGGAACGGCGTGTCCTTGGCCCGTGGCTCGCCGCTGAGCTGCTTGCGGTTGAGGGTGGCGATGGCCTGACACAGCTGCTGTTCGAGGTTGGCGTTGACCAGCACGCCATCGGTGATGGTGAAGCTGGCATTGCCATTGAGCGTATCGACCAGCGCTTTCTGGCTGTTGCCGCTGGCAGTGAGGTCGCTGGACAGGGTCAGCAGGCCTTTGACCGGCGGGGCCTGATCTGGCGTGTCGCGTTTGATGAAGTGTTCGACCGGTACGCGGGTGATCTGCGTGTTGACGCCCAGTTGCGGCACGGCCGGACGCACATCGACCGTGCCCTTGGCCTCGAAGCTGCCGTTGTACAGGCCGCCGCGCAGGGTCTGCAGGGTCAGCAGGCCGCCTTGGCCGGAGGCTTGCAGGTGAGCGTCGGTGATCGGCAGCTTGTCCAGGGTCAGGGCGCCGAACGACAGGTCGGCTTGCAGGTCCAGGGCACGCAGGCGATCGACCGGCAGCAGCTTGTCGGTGCTCCAGGCCACTTGGGTGGGTGCGCTCGGCAGCGGCGTGGAGCCGGCCCCGGCGACTGCCGTGGCTTCCTGCTGCTGCACCTCGGCCTGACGCGCGGCCTTGGCACCTTTGGCCTGCTCGCTCTTGGCCGGCAGGTAGCGGTCGGCGTCGAACTTGTCGCCCTTGAGCTGCACGCGCAGCGCCTGCTTGGCGAAGTCTTCGATGGCGACGCGGCCGGTGAAGCTGCTGTCATCGAGTTTCACCGCCAGGTCTGGCAGGGCGATGGCGGTTGGCGAACCTTCCAGGCGGGTGACCAGTTCGAGCTTGGCGAAGGCGTTCGCATCGGCGGTGGCCGGCAGCGGATGGCCGATGCCGTCGAGGAAGGTGCGCAGGTTGAACTGGGCGATGGACAGCGCGCCGCTGATCTGCGGGGTGCTGCTCAGGTCGCGCAGATTCAGCTCGCCGAGTGCACGCAACTGGTTGGCCGAGACCTTGAGGCCAGTCCAGGAGGCGACGTCGGCGCCCAGGTCGGCCAGTACCTGGCCCTGGGCGGCGAAGGTCACGGTCTTGCCGGCGGTTGGCTCGCCCGAGGTTTCGCCGGACAAGCGCATGTCTTCGAGGCTATAGCGCTTGAGCTTGCGATCAAAGCGCAGATCGCCGACCAGCTCGGTGCGCGCCTTGATGTTCGGTTCGCTGGCGCTGACGAAGGCACTGGCTTTGATCGGTGTGCTGACGCCGTCATGCACGGGACCGGTGCTCAGTTGGATGCTTTCGGCGCCATAGCTCCTGCCGCTCTGCTCGTCGGTGAACTGCACTCGGGCGTTGTTCACGGTGAGGCTGTCGATGTCCAGCTTCACGGCGCGTTCGTTGGCATCGCCCTTGGCTGGCGCGGGCGCTTCGCTCGGCTCGGCTGGGGCCGTTGGGGCGCTGGCGTTCTGCTCGGGCAGCGGCTTGCCGATGTCCTCCCAGTTGCCGTGGCCGTGCGGGTCGCGCACCAGGGTCAGGTTCAGGCCTTCGACGCGCACGTCGCTCATCTGCACCTCGCGGCGCAGCAGCGGCAGGACGCGCACCGACAAGCCGAGCATCTGCAGGTCGGCGAACGGCTGCTTGGGGTTGTTCAGCGTGGCGATGCTCGCCTCATGCAGTTCCAGGCCCAGCCAGGGGAACAGGCTCCAGCCGATGTCACCGTTGAGGGTCAGCTCGACGTGGGCCTTCTTGCGGGCCAGCTCGCGGATTTCGTCTTTGTAGTCGTTGGGATCGAAGAGGTGGGTCAGGGCGAAGCCCAGCGCCACGATGATCAGCAACAACCCGAGAAGTCCAAGCCCCAGGATTTTGCCGAACGCTTTCATGGGCGAGTCCTTGTAGTCCGATGGATGAATTCGAGCGCCAGAGTATAGCGCCGTGCGCGCCGCTTCTGAGTAACTGACGCGCGATAGGGGGCGTTTGCCATGAAAGGGCTTCGACAGCGTCGCCCGACACAGTTCCGTTCGAAGACTGCCCAGCCTGATCGGACGCAAACGCTTGCGCACGAAATCACGGGGCGAGCAGATTTATGAAAAATAATGATGTCAGTTTGATCTCGCCGTCACTTTATGCTGGTAACCTTGCGCCGCTTCCGGAGTGTCCGCGACCGATTGTCGCGGGGCAATGATGCCGAAAACGGCGCGTAATTCGCCTTGTGTGCCGCGAAACGCCAGGGAAACGATCCGTAAGCACTGACAATTCATATAAGGATCGAATCCATGACTAGCAGCAACACGACAGGGGCGGCGCCAGGCTTCCTGTCCAAGGAGCGCATCATCGCCCGCCCGGGCTTCAACCGCTGGCTGGTACCCCCGGCGGCATTGGCTATCCACCTGTGCATCGGCATGGCCTACGGCTTCTCGGTGTTCTGGCTGCCGCTGTCGCAAGCCATCGGCATCACCGCACCAGTGGCCTGCTCGCCCGACCTGGGCTTCATCGCCCGTCTGTTCAGCGCCGACTGCGACTGGCAGATCTCGATGCTGAGCTGGATCTACACCCTGTTCTTCGTCTTCCTCGGCTGCTCGGCCGCCGTGCTCGGCGGCTGGCTGGAACATGCCGGTCCGCGCAAGGCTGGCCTGGTCTCGGCGCTGTGCTGGTGTGGCGGCCTGGTGATCTCGGCCATCGGCATCAAGACCCATCAACTGTGGATGATGTGGCTGGGGTCGGGTGTGATCGGCGGTATCGGCCTGGGGCTGGGCTACATTTCGCCGGTTTCGACCCTGATCAAGTGGTTCCCGGACAAGCGCGGCATGGCCACCGGCATGGCGATCATGGGCTTCGGCGGCGGCGCGATGGTGGGTGCACCGCTGGCCACGGCGCTGATGGGGCACTTCGCCAACGGCCAGGAAGTGGGCGTGTGGCAGAGCTTCATCGCCATGGCGGCCATCTATTTCGTGTTCATGACCGCAGGCGCCCTGGCTTACCGGGTGCCGCCGACCGGCTGGAAACCCGAGGGCTGGACGCCGCCGGCGAAGAAAGCCAACGCCATGGTCACCGACCGTCACGTGCACGTCAGCGTGGCCTGGAAAACCCCGCAGTTCGCCCTGGTGTGGCTGGTGCTGTGCCTGAACGTGTCGGCCGGTATCGGCATCCTCGGCATGGCTTCGCCTCTGCTGCAGGAAGTGTTCGGCGGCAAGTTGCTGGGCAACGACCTGAGCTTCAGTGAGCTCAATGCCGCGCAACTGGCGCAGATCGCCGCCATCGCCGCGGGCTTCACCGGCTTGCTGAGCCTGTTCAACATTGGCGGACGCTTCTTCTGGGCGTCGTTCTCCGACTACATCGGGCGCAAGAACACCTACTTCGCCTTCTTCGCCCTGGGCGTGGGCCTGTACACGCTGGTGCCGAACATGGGCCACATCGGTAACGTCGCGCTGTTCGTGGCGGCGTTCTGCATCATCCTGTCGATGTACGGCGGCGGTTTCTCGACCGTTCCGGCCTACCTGGCCGACCTGTTCGGCACGCAGATGGTCGGCGCGATCCACGGCCGCCTGCTCACCGCCTGGGCGGCGGCCGGCGTGCTCGGCCCGGTGCTGATCACCTACCTGCGTGAAGCGCAGTTGGCGGCCGGCGTGCCACGCGCCGCTGCCTACGACATGACCTTGTACATCCTCGCCGGCCTGCTGGTGCTGGGCTTCATCTGCAACCTGCTGGTGCGTCCGGTGGCCGACAAGTACTTCATGACCGATGCCGAGCTGGCCGCCGAGCGCGCGCTGAGCCACGACAAAGGCGCCGACGGGGCCAAGTCGCTGGAATGGCACGCCGCGCCGGGCAGCCTGCCGCTGGTGCTGCTGGCCTGGGCGGTGGTGGTGATTCCACTGGCCTGGGGCGTGTGGGTCACCTTGCAGAAGACGGCGGTGCTGTTCCACTGAGGCCGATGACAGCCGGCTGATGGCTGGCTGCGATGGCCCTATCGCGGGGCAAGCCCGCTCCCACAGGTTCTGCACTGTGGGGGCGGGCTTGCCCCGCGATGCATTTACGGCGTCGCCACACGTCATCCGCGTTTCAAGCCGGCGCGTTCTGGGCCTATAATGCAGCCCTTTTCGCCCAATGATTTTGCGGAGCTGGTGATGGTCGAACGTAAGGCTTCCGTCGAGCGCAATACCCTGGAAACCCAGGTCAAGGCCTCGATCAACCTGGATGGCAGCGGCAAGGCCCGATTCGATATCGGCGTGCCTTTCCTTGAACACATGCTCGACCAGATCGCCCGGCACGGGCTGATCGATCTGGACATCGAATGCAAGGGCGACCTGCATATCGACGATCACCACACCGTCGAAGACGTCGGCATCACCCTCGGCCAGGCGTTCGCCAAGGCCGTCGGCGACAAGAAGGGCATCTTCCGCTATGGCCATGCCTACGTGCCGCTGGACGAAGCGCTGTCGCGCGTGGTCATCGACTTCTCCGGCCGCCCGGGCCTGCAGATGCACGTGCCGTTCACCCGCGCTTCGGTCGGCGGTTTCGATGTGGACCTGTTCCAGGAGTTCTTCCAGGGCTTCGTCAACCACGCGCTGGTCACCCTGCACATCGACACGATCCGCGGGCACAACACCCACCACCAGATCGAAACCGTGTTCAAGGCCTTCGGCCGCGCCTTGCGCATGGCCGTGACGCTCGACGAGCGCATGGCCGGTCAGATGCCTTCGACCAAGGGATGCCTGTGATGCAGACCGTCGCCGTCATCGACTATGGCATGGGCAACCTGCACTCGGTGGCCAAGGCCCTCGAGCACGTGGGCGCCGGCAAGGTGCTGGTCACCAGCGACGCGGCGGTGATCCGCGAGGCTGACCGCGTGGTATTCCCCGGCGTGGGTGCGATCCGCGACTGCATGGCCGAAATCCGCCGCCTGGGCTTCGACGCCCTGGTGCGTGAAGTCAGCCAGGACCGTCCGTTTCTCGGCATCTGCGTGGGCATGCAGGCGCTGCTCGAACACAGTGAGGAAAACGAAGGCGTCGATTGCATCGGCCTGTTCCCTGGCCAGGTGCGGTTCTTCGGCAAGGGCCTGGAGGAAGACGGCGAGCACCTGAAGGTGCCGCACATGGGCTGGAACGAAGTCAGCCAGTGCGTCGACCATCCGCTGTGGCACGACGTGCCGGACCGCGCGCGTTTCTACTTCGTGCACAGCTACTACATCCAGGCCGGCAAGCCGGGCCAGGTGGTCGGTCGTGGCCATTACGGTGTCGACTTCGCCGCCGCACTGGCCGACGGCTCGCGCTTCGCCGTGCAGTTCCACCCGGAAAAAAGCCACACCCATGGCCTGCAATTGCTGCAGAACTTCGTGGCCTGGGACGGGCGCTGGTAAACCCACAGCTTCAAGCTTCGAGCTGCAAGCGCCCAGCAGGAGCGCGCAGCTCGAACAACCGCGTGCAAGCTTGTCGCTTGAGGCTTGCAGCTTGTGAATTTTGAGGAACACACATGCTGATCATCCCCGCTATCGATCTGAAGGACGGTGCCTGCGTGCGCCTGCGTCAAGGCCGCATGGAAGACTCCACGGTGTTCTCCGATGACCCGGTGAGCATGGCTGCCAAATGGGTCGAGGGTGGCTGCCGCCGCCTGCACCTGGTCGACCTCAACGGCGCCTTCGAAGGCCAGCCGGTCAATGGCGAGGTGGTCACTGCCATCGCCAAGCGTTATCCGACCCTGCCGATCCAGATCGGCGGCGGTATCCGTTCGCTGGAAACCATCGAGCATTACGTCAGGGCCGGTGTCAGCTACGTGATCATCGGCACCAAGGCGGTCAAGCAGCCCGAGTTCGTCGCCGAGGCCTGCAAGGCCTTCCCCGGCAAGGTCATCGTCGGCCTGGATGCCAAGGACGGCTTCGTCGCCACCGACGGCTGGGCCGAGGTCAGTTCGGTGCAGGTCATCGACCTGGCCAAGCGTTTCGAGGCCGACGGCGTCTCGGCGATCGTCTACACCGACATCGCCAAGGACGGCATGATGCAGGGCTGCAACGTGCCCTTCACCAAGGCCCTGGCCGAAGCCACCTCGATCCCGGTGATCGCCTCGGGCGGTATCCACAACCTGGGTGACATCAAGGCCCTGCTGGACGCCAAGGCCCCCGGCATCATCGGCGCCATCACCGGCCGTGCCATCTACGAAGGCACTCTCGACGTCGCCCAGGCCCAGGGCTTCTGCGACAACTACTAAGAGCTGCAAGCTACAAGCGGCAAGCTGCAAGATGGAGAGCGCTATGCGAGCCGCTTGCAGCTTGAAGCTTGAAGCTTGCCGCTGCCTTCAGGAGGCTGACCCATGGCTTTAGCCAAACGCATCATCCCTTGCCTGGACGTGGACAACGGCCGGGTGGTCAAGGGCGTCAAGTTCGAGAACATCCGTGATGCCGGCGATCCGGTGGAGATCGCCCGGCGCTACAACGAGCAGGGCGCCGACGAGATCACCTTCCTCGACATCACCGCCAGCGTCGATGGTCGCGACACCACGCTGCACACCGTCGAGCGCATGGCCAGCCAAGTGTTCATCCCCCTGACCGTCGGCGGTGGCGTGCGCAGCGTGCAGGACATCCGCAACCTGCTCAACGCCGGGGCCGACAAGGTGTCGATCAACACCGCTGCGGTCTTCAACCCGGAGTTCGTCGGGGAAGCGGCCGATCGCTTCGGCTCGCAGTGCATCGTCGTCGCCATCGACGCCAAGAAAGTCTCGGGCCCCGGCGAAGTGCCGCGCTGGGAGATCTTCACCCACGGCGGGCGCAAGCCGACCGGGCTCGATGCCGTGGAATGGGCGAAGAAAATGGAAGCGCTGGGGGCGGGGGAGATCCTGCTGACCAGCATGGATCAGGACGGCATGAAGAACGGCTTCGACCTGGGCGTGACCCGTGCCATCAGCGATGCGCTGGGCATTCCGGTGATCGCATCGGGTGGTGTAGGCAACCTGCAGCACTTGGCCGACGGCATTCTGGAAGGGCATGCCAGCGCGGTGCTGGCGGCGAGTATCTTCCACTTCGGCGAGTACACGGTGCCGGAGGCCAAGGCCTACATGGCTTCGCGCGGGATCGTGGTGCGCTGATTCAGTGAAGCGGGCCGCCAGGCGGCCCAATCGCGGGGCACGCCCGCCCCCTGGGGCGGGGGGGAGGGGGCTTGCCCCGCGATGGCTTCAACCGTGGTTCTTGCCCAGCAACGCGTGGTACAGCTCGGTGTCGCCGAGGATGCCGACCACCTTGTCGTTCTCCTGCAACACCAGCTTGTTGCCCGTGTGATAGCGGATCTGCAGCGCCTCGCGCATGCCGATGTCGGCATGCACCAGGGTCGGCCTGCGACCGAGGCTTTCCACGTCCTGACCCGGTGCCCAGTTCTGCAAGTCCAGCCCGTTCTGCCCCTGACGTGCACGTTGCAGCGAACCGCCTTCGCCCAGGTCCAGCCACGAATCGCCGCTGGGGTCCAGGCACACCGAACCGTTGATCCGCTTGCAGTCGTTGACGCTGCGCATCAGGCTGCGGCCGCACAGCACGTTGAGTGGGTTGGTGTGGGCGACGAAGGTGCGCACGTACTCGTCGGCCGGGTTGAGCACGATTTCTTCGGGCTTGCTGTACTGGATGATCCGACCGTCCTTCATGATCGCGATACGGCTGCCCAGTTTCAGCGCCTCGTCCAGGTCGTGGCTGACGAAGACGATGGTCTTGCTCAGCTTGCGCTGCAACTCCAGCAGTTCATCCTGCAGACCTTGGCGGATCAGCGGGTCGAGTGCCGAGAAAGGTTCGTCCATCAGCAGGATGTCGGCATCCATCGCCAGTGCCCGGGCCAGGCCCACGCGCTGCTGCATGCCGCCGGACAGTTCGTCGGGCTTCTTGTTGCGCCACTGGGTCAGGCCCACCAGCTCGAGTTTCTCGTCCACCAGCTTGCGCCGCTCCTTCTCGGGGCGGCCCTGCATTTCCAGGCCAAAGCTGATGTTCTCGCGCACCGTCAGCCAGGGCATCAGGGCGAACTTCTGGAACACCATGGCGATGCGCTTGGTGCGCATCATCTTCAGTTCCGCCGGGGTGCAGTGGGCAATGTCGATGTGCTTGCCTTCGTGCTCGACGAACAGCTTGCCGCGGCTGACGGTGTTCAGGCCGTTGATGCAGCGCAGCAGGCTCGACTTGCCCGAACCGGACAGGCCCATCAGCACGCAGATCTCGCCCTTCTGGATGTCCAGGTTGGCTTTTTCCACGCCGACCACCAGGCCGGTCTGCTTGAGGATCTGCTCGCGGGTCTTGCCTTCGTCGAGCAGCGCCAGCGCTTCGCGCGGCTTGGTGGAGAAGATGACATCGACATCTTCGAAGCGAATGATGCTCATGCTTCACTCCTTGCCGGCTGTTCCGGTTGCTTGCAGATACGGTCGAGCATGATCGCCAACAGCACGATCGCCAGGCCCGCTTCGAAGCCGAGCGAGATGTCGGCGGTGTTGAGTGCGTTGACCACAGGCTTGCCCAGGCCATCGGCGCCGACCAGCGCGGCGATCACCACCATCGACAGCGACAGCATGATGCACTGGGTGACCCCGGCGGCGATGCTGGGCATGGCGTGGGGCAGTTCGATGCGCGTGAGCAACTGGCGGCGCGAGCAGCCAAAGGCCTTGCCGGCGTCCATCAGCTCCTGCGGTACGTCGCAGATGCCCAGGTAGGTCAGGCGAATCGGCGCGGCGATGGCGAAGACCACGGTGGAGATCAGGCCGGGCACCACGCCCAGGCCGAACAGGGTCAGGGTCGGGATCAGGTAGACGAAGGTGGGGACGGTCTGCATCAGGTCCAGCACCGGACGCATGGCGGTGTAGAACATCGGCTTGTGCGCGGCGACGATGCCCAGCGGCACACCGATGGCCACGCAGACCACCGTGGCGAAACTGACCTGGGCGAGGGTCTCCATGGTTTCCTGCCAGTAGCCCAGGTTGAGGATCAGCAGGAACGACACCGCGACGAACACGGTCAGCGCCACTTTTCGCTGAATCAGGTGCGCCAGGGCGGCGAAAATGGCGATGAGCACGAGTGGATTGAACCAGGTCAGCGTACTGGTGACGCCGTGGATCATGAACTCCAGCCCTTGGGCGATGGCATCGAAGTAGTTGGCGCCATGTTGGGTCAACCACTCGACGAATGAGGCCATGTACTGCCCCAAAGGTATTTTCTGATCGATAAGCATGATAGCGAGCTTCCACCTGCAAAGATTGAAATCAGTCCGGGACGTCACGGTGGCGTCCCGAGGTAGTGCCTAATGGCCGTTGGCGACCATTACTGCTACTGCGTATTTCATTGTTATTGCGTGAGCTTGGCCTTGGCCGCCTCCAGGCCCGGTTTGCCATCCACGGTGGTCACGCCCGCGAGCCAGGCATCCAGCTTGCCAGGGTTGTCCTTGATGAAGCGCTTGGCGGCGGCGTCGGGTTTCATCTTTTCGTCCAGGACATAGCCCATCATGGTGCTCTCGTCCTTGAGATCGAACACCAGGTTCTTCAGCAACTGGCCGACGTTGCTGCACTGCTCGGTGTAGCCTTTGCGGGTGTTGGTGTAGACGGTGGCCTTGCCGAAGTCGGGACCGAAATAGGCATCGCCGCCGGTCAGGTACTGCATCTTGAAGCGGGTATTCATCGGGTGGGGTTCCCAGCCGAGGAAGACGATGGCCTCGTTCTTGCGCTGGTCCTTGTCGACCTGGCTGAGCATGCCCGCTTCGCTGGACTGGACGATCTTGAAACCGGCGTCCTTCAGGCCGAAGGCGTTGTCGTCGATCATCTTCTGGATGGTGCGGTTGCCATCGTTACCCGGCTCGATGCCGTAGATCTTGCCGCCCAGTTCCTGCTTGAACTTGGCGATGTCGCTGAAATCCTTCAGGCCCTTGTCGTACAGGTACTGCGGCACGGCCAGGGTGTACTTGGCGTTTTCCAGGTTGGCGCGCACGGTCTCGACGGTACCGGCGTCGCGGTACGCCTTGATGTCGTTTTCCATGGTCGGCATCCAGTTGCCGAGAAACACGTCCAGGTCTCTGCCGTTGGCCAGCGACTTGTAGGTCACCGGTACCGAGATCATGGTGGTGTGGGTCTTGTAGCCCAGCGCCTCGAGGACGGCGCTGGTGGTGGCGGTGGTCACGGTGATGTCGGTCCAGCCGACGTCGGAAAAGCGAACCGTCTGACATTGCTCGGGTTCGGCGGCCTGGGCCAGCAGCGGGGCTGCGAGCAACGCGGCCAGTAACAGCGAGGGCGAAGCGTTCATGGGTGGACTCCTGTGATTTTTTCTTCGGGTTCGCGCAGTACGCCAGTCCTTTCTCGGGGGCTGATCGTCCGGGCCTGCAGAGGGCAGGTTGCGAGGCCGTGCAATACGAGTCGCTTTCGATAATCCACCAGCGTTCGGCAATCGCCTACTGGTGGAGTCGTAACCAGTGCAGGACAGGTCGCATCCAGTACGGGCAATGTCGTTTACGGATTTTTCCCTCCCCGAGGCCGTGCAATTGCGTCATTGGCTCGCCTGAAAGCGGCCAGACAGTGGCCATCCCCACAGGGCGCTGCCGGACAAAATCAGGTCGGTTGCAGACGGCGAAGGCTGGGTTAAAACCCCGATCATGCGTGCATTCGCGGCACCCGCCGCCCTCAGCCTAGCAGCTGGCTGCGCCGCCACCTGGCGCGCAGGAACAAGCCCATCAAGAGGTGATTCGACAATGGCCATCAGCGTGTTCGACCTGTTCAAGATCGGTGTCGGGCCTTCCAGCTCGCATACCGTCGGCCCCATGCGCGCCGCCGCGCTGTTCGTCCAGGGGCTGCGTGAGCGCGGCGAACTGGAGCAGGTGAGACGCGTCGAGGTGCGCCTGTACGGCTCGCTGTCGGCCACCGGTATCGGCCATGGCACCGACAACGCCACGATCATGGGGCTGATGGGCGAATGGCCCGACTCCATCGACCCGACCCAGATCACCCCGCGTATCGCCGACCTGCGCGCAACCGGCACGCTGTTGCTGGACAACCGCCTGCCCATCGACTTCGTCTGGGCCCGCGACATGCTGCTGCTCGACGAGAACCTGCCGTATCACCCCAACGCCATGACCCTGGTCGCCGAGGGCACCGCCGGTGAGCTGCACCGCGACACCTACTACTCGGTCGGCGGCGGCTTCGTGGTCGATGCGCAGCAGGCCGCCAGTGGCGTGCTGGATGCCGACCAGACCGTGCTGCCCTACGATTTCAACAGCGCCGCCGAGCTGCTCCGGCTGTGCAAGCAAAACGACATGCGCGTGTCGCAATTAATGATGGAGAACGAAAAGGTCTGGCGCAGCGAGGCGGAGATTCGCGCCGGTCTGCTCAAGCTGTGGCAAGCCATGCAGGAATGCGTGAACAACGGCCTGAAGTACGAAGGCACGCTGCCCGGTGGGCTCAACGTGCGGCGCCGTGCGGCCAAGCTGCACCGCAGTCTGCAAGAGATCGGCAAGCCCAACGTGATCGGCTCGACCATGAGCGCCATGGAGTGGGTCAACCTGTTCGCCCTGGCGGTCAATGAAGAAAATGCCGCCGGTGGGCGGATGGTCACCGCGCCGACCAACGGTGCGGCAGGCATCATTCCGGCGGTGCTGCACTACTACATGCGCTTCTCCGACGCGGTGGACGAGTCCAACGTGGTGGACTTCTTCCTGGGGGCGGCGGCGGTGGGCATCCTGTGCAAGAAGAACGCCTCGATCTCCGGCGCCGAAGTGGGCTGCCAGGGCGAGGTCGGTTCGGCGTGCGCCATGGCCGCCGCTGGGCTTGCCGACGTGCTCGGCGCCACCCCGGCGCAACTGGAGAACGCCGCCGAGATCGCCCTGGAGCACAACCTCGGGCTGACCTGCGACCCGGTCGGCGGTCTGGTCCAGGTGCCCTGCATCGAGCGCAACGCCATCGCGGCGGTGAAAGCCATCAACGCCGTGCAGATGGCCCTGCGCGGTGACGGCGAGCACTTCATCTCCCTCGATCACGTGATCCGCACCATGCGCGACACCGGCGCCGACATGCACGACAAGTACAAGGAAACCTCGCGCGGCGGTCTGGCCGTCAACGCCGTCGAGTGCTGATGCGCCGATCTGGCCCTTTTCTGGCCGCTGTGCTGCATCGTTGTGCAGCGGCCAACGCGACCGACCGTCGGCTGTCGCTATCGAGCGTGTCATTGTCGGTGACACTCATGGATGTCGCTTCTGAGCAACCTTCCCACAAGTGCTACCGAATTGCTCAGCCGTCACACGCAGAGGCGCTGGCGCGCTGCTTTGCGTTCTATGACCACCTCTTACAGAAAGGCCCTACAAGACGCACGGTAACGTCGTTTTTAGGTTTTTTTGGATAGCCGTTCAATTTCAGGCACGGCGTTTGCGTGGAGTTGGGTATAGCCCCCGCACAAGGATAGGGGGCAATAACAAGAAAACGGTGCCCGCCTGAGGCACACCCTGCATTTGTGTGAGGAGAAATCGCGATGACGTCGTACACCTCCGGGCCAACCCAGAACCGCACAGCTCCACAGTCCATCGGGTTTCTCCTTCTGGACAACTTCACCCTCATTTCCCTGGCGTCGGCGGTCGAGCCGCTGCGCATGGCCAACCAACTGTCCGGGCGCGAGCTGTATCGCTGGCACACCCTGACCGTGGATGGCGGACAGGTCTGGGCCAGCGACGGTCTGCAGATCACCCCCGATGCGCCGATGCACAGCGCGCCGGCCATCGACACGGTGATCGTCTGTGGCGGCGTTGGCATCCAGCGCGCCGTCACCCGTGAACACGTGACCTGGCTGCAGGCCCAGGCCCGCCAGTCGCGCCGTCTGGGCGCGGTCTGCACCGGCAGTTGGGCGCTGGCCTGTGCCGGTCTGCTCGATGGCTTCGACTGCAGCGTGCACTGGGAATGTCTGGCCGCGATGCAGGAAGCCTTCCCGCGGGTCAACATGAGCACGCGCCTGTTCACCCTCGACCGTAACCGCTTCACCAGCTCCGGCGGCACCGCGCCGCTGGACATGATGCTGCACCTGATCAGCCGCGACCACGGCCGTGAGCTGTCGGCAGCCATCTCCGAAATGTTCGTCTACGAGCGCATTCGCAACGAGCAGGATCACCAGCGCGTGCCGCTCAAGCACATGCTCGGCACCAACCAGCCAAAGCTTCAGGAAATCGTCGCGCTGATGGAGGCCAACCTCGAGGAGCCGATCGACCTGGACGAGCTGGCGGTGTACGTCAACGTGTCGCGTCGTCAGCTCGAGCGCCTGTTCCAGAAGTACCTGCACTGCTCGCCGTCGCGCTACTACCTGAAGCTGCGACTGATCCGGGCGCGGCAACTGCTCAAGCAGACGCCGATGTCGATCATCGAAGTGGCGTCGGTGTGCGGCTTCGTCTCCACGCCGCACTTCTCCAAGTGCTACCGCGAATACTTCGGCATTCCGCCGCGTGACGAGCGCGTCGGTTCCAACACCGCGCAGCAGGTGGCGATGATGCCGATTCCGCAGGCCATGGCGCTGTCGCCGCACAGCGGCCCGATGGCGGCGCTGAGCCAGGCGCGCAACGAGTCGACCTTTGCCAGTGTGAGGCTCTGAGCGGGCGCAGGTCTTATCGCGGATGATGTGCCGCGTCGATAAGGCCTGCGCCGAGCGCGCGGCTAGCCGCGCTGACTGAACTGCGCCAGCGCCGGCAGTAACTGCTTGTCGATGGCCTGGCGCACGGCCGGCAGGATCGTCGCGCTGCCGGTGTACATCTGCTCCACCATCCCCTTGAGCGCGCGTGCGTTGGGCTCGGTCAGCCCACGCACCGCCGCTTCGCAGGCTTGCTCGGCGCTGGCGCCGGCAGGAATCTCGAACCCGCGTGCGCGCAGGTGGCCCAGCAGGTCGTCCTGATCGATCAAATCGGCATGCATCATGGTGAAGGTCCTTGTCTGCGGTCAGTGATGACCGATTCTGTGACCACCACGACAGGCCCGCAAGCACCGCGCGTGGCGATGGCTGCCATGACTAAGAACAGGTCGTTTCCGGCTAAATCCATCCCCGTGGAAGTCAGCACACTGGACTCATTCACGGCACCGAGGGTTTGGTCACCCTCACTCTGGCACAGTGGATGTTGCTCGCTCTCTGCCCCGGATGCTCACGGCTTCCGGGGCTTTTTTTGTGTCGCAGTCGGCTGGCGTCACTCTGGCTATAGTCGAGCTTAAGCATTAGGATGACCAATAATAGAGTCGATGGCAGTTTGCTATCATTTTGAGATTATCCGTTGCTTGATGATTTCAATCGCATCAAGTTAGACGACATAGGGTATCCGTAATGTTGAAAACTCTTTCCTTGAAGGGGGTCGGGCCGGCGGAAGTTTTTGGTCCGGTCGAGTTTGCGCCTAGATTGAATTTCATTACGGGTGACAATGGGTTGGGTAAGAGCTTTTTGCTTGATACGGCCTGGTGGGTACTCACGCGTACTTGGGCTCGCGGCGTGGCGATGCCACAACGTGATCATCCACATCCCAGTATTGCATTCACCTTCAGCAAAGTGACGGCGGGTGACAAATCGGGCGAGGTAGAGTTTAAAAATGGTGCCTGGCCACAGCCCAAGGCTCGACCTCCCATACCCGGTGTGGTCATCTATGCTGGGGTGGATGGAAGTTTCTCCGCTTGGGATCCTGAGCGAAATTATTGGACGGATAAAGACTCTAGTTCAGACGAGAAAATTAGAGCGTTCAACTTCAATCCTGATCAGGTGTGGTACGGCGCTCGCTCGGCACAAGGCACCAATATTTGTAACGGTTTAATTTCTGACTGGGTCACCTGGCAGCTTGAGCAGGATCCAGCGTTCGATGAACTGTGCAATGTGTTGAATGCATTGTCACCCTCGGGTGTCGAGAAGATCCTGCCTGGTAAACCGCGCAAATTGATAGGACCGGATCAAACTCGCTATCCACATTTGAAAATGCCTTATGGTCAAGATGTGCCGTTGATTCACGCGTCGGCGGGTATGCGTAGGATCGCCGCGTTGGCTTACATGCTCGTATGGACTTGGAATGCCCATAAGGAAGCCAGTCGAGATCGTCGAAGTAAGCCCGCTAAGGAAATCATTTTTCTGATCGATGAGGTTGAGTGCCATCTTCACCCGCAATGGCAACGGCGGATAATTCCTGCGTTGTTGAACGTCATGCGCGTCATGACGGGCGAGGAGGTGGCCGTCCAGTTGATTGTTGCTACTCATTCACCGCTGGTACTTGCGTCCTCAGAACCCGATTTCGATGAAGACCGTGATGCGGTTTTCAATATTCAACTCGAATGCGGTAAGGCTGTTGTAACTAAGGAGGTTTGGGCGAAGCAAGGGGATGTCGTGAATTGGCTGGTGTCAGACGCATTTGGTCTCGCGCAGGCTCGCTCCGTCGAAGCTGAACAGGCCATTGAAATCGCGGAAGCGTGGATGCGTGGTGAACACGGTGGACTGCCTCGGAATCTGGATAATGCTCAAAAAATCCATGACGAACTGGTTCGCGTCTTGCCGGGAGGTGATCATTTCTGGCCTCGCTGGATCGGTAGTATGCATGTTAAATCCGTTGTGGATGGGGGCGTCCAATGATTCCGGTCATTGCGGTTGAAGAACCAGATGGTTTTGATGAGGCGTGTCGCAAGGCGGGTACTACCTGGCTTCAAAATAACCCCAATGCCAAGCGCCCACGCGATTTTTGGTCTCCATTCAGGTTGAAGCTGGCAGAGGCATTCAAGGACCGCTGTGGGTTTGGCGCGATGTGGATTTCCAGCGGCACCGTCGATCACTTCATGAGTTGCCATGAGGATAAAAATCTTGTCTATGAGTGGTCAAACTATCGATATGTCGAAGGGTGGCTGAATAGCTCCAAAAGCAAGAAAAGGCTGCGGAGTTGCTGGATCCCTTCTCCGTCGCTGATGGGTGGTTCGAGATCGTGTTGCCTTCAATGCAGATGGTTGTAAGTCAATGTATTCCGGAACCGTTTCGTGCTTTGGCGGAGCGCACTTTGACATTGCTACCGCTCCGCGACGACGAGCGTATATTGCGAACCCGACGTCAGTGGTTGGAAGCATACGAGAAGGGCATGCCTTTGGAGGTGCTTCGCGAGAAGGCACCTCTGATAGCTATCGCTGTAGAAAAAAGAGATCTGGCTCGAAAACTGATTGGGCGATAAAAACGCTATCCAGCGGAGGGTTTCGCTTGGGATAGAATTTCTTATTTCAGCTTCATCAAGCATCCCACCAATTCGTCACCTTTGAAGCCACTTTGCGTATCTACCAATTCTTGAATTTTTAGCGTTCGTTCATCGGTGAACGGCGCCGACTTCGGCCCCGCCAAGTCCACATGCAGCAGCATCTGCTCACTGGCCGCCAGCGCGCCGTCGAAGTCGGCGCGGTGCAGGCTGTGGTAGAGATGCAGGCGCTTGCGGTCGAAGCCGATGATCTGCGTCTGCACCCACACCTCGGTGCCGAGCTTCACCTCGTGCAGGTAATTGATGTGCGCCTCCAAGGTGAACAGCGAGTGCCCGCTCTGCCCGCGACTGTCGGCATCCAGACCGATGCGCGCCATCAGCGCATCGGTGGCGTAGCTGAAGATCAGCAGGTAGTAGGCGTCGCGCAGGTGCCCGTTGTAGTCCACCCAGTCCGGCTGGACCGTGGTGCGGTAGGTGAGCAGTACCGTCATCGATTTCTCCTCAGTCGCCGAAGGCCATGCCGTGGGCGGTCTTGCTCTGCTTCACCGCGTCCAGCACCGCCAGCAGGGTGTCGTCGCGGTAGCGCTCCAGCGCAGCGATGCTGTGCTCGCCGAGTTGCTCGGTAGTGCCTTCGACCACATCGTCGATCAACCGCTCGGTGAGCTCCGGGGCAGGCAGGTACGTCCAGGGTAGCTTGAGCGCCGGGCCGAACTGCGCCATGAAGTGACGCATGCCTGCATCGCCCCCGGCCAGGGTGTAGGTGAGGAAGGTGCCCATGAACGACCAGCGCAATCCGGCGCCAAAGCGGATCGCATCGTCGATCTCGCCGGTGCTGGCCACGCCGTCGTTGACCAGGTGCAGGGCCTCGCGCCACAGCGCTTCGAGCAGCCGGTCGGCGATGAAGCCGGGCACTTCCTTGCGCACGTGCAGGGGGCGCATGCCCAGTGCGCTGTACACCGTCCTGGCGGCGTCGATGGCGCTGGCGTCGGTGTGCCTGCCGCCGACGATCTCCACCAGCGGCAGCAGGTACACCGGGTTGAACGGATGGCCGACCACGCAGCGTTCCGGGAAGGTGGCGGTGGCGTAGAAGTCGCTGGGCAGCAGGCCCGAGGTGCTGGAGGCGATGATCGCCTCAGGCTTGGCGGCGGCGCTGATGCGTGCGTGCAGCTCGAGCTTCAGTTCCAGGCGCTCGGGCGCGCTTTCCTGGATGAAGTCAGCGTCGCGCACGCAGTCTTCCACGCTGGCCACGACGCGCAGACGGTCCTGACTGGCGCCGGGGGCCAGGCCCTGTTTCTCCAGGGCGGGCCAGGCATTGGCGATGCGCTTGCGCAGGGCCTGCTCGGCGCCGGGGGCCGGGTCCCAGGCGATGACGTCCAGCCCGTGGGCCAGCGCGCGGGCGACCCAGCCGCTGCCGATGACGCCGCTGCCGAGCGCGGCGAAGGTCTTGATCTCGGTGATGTAAGGCATGTGCTGCAACTCCTGGAACAAGGCTCAGCGGCGCTTGAGGTTCATTTTTTCGCGGCCTTCGGCCGGGGTGAGCACGCGCGCGCCGAGGCGCGAGATGATCTCCACCGCGCGCTCGACCAGTTGCCCGTTGCTGGCCAGCACGCCGCGGTCGAGGTAGAGGTTGTCTTCCAGGCCCACCCGCACGTTGCCGCCGAGCAGCACCGCTTGCGCGGCCATGGGCATCTGCATGCGACCGATGCCGAAGCCGGCCCAGGTGACGTCGGCTGGCAGGTTGTCGACCATGGCCTTCATGGTGGTGGTGTCGGCCGGGGCGCCCCAGGGAATGCCCAGGCACAGTTGAAAGAGGGGATCGTGCAGCAGGCCTTCCTTGATCATCTGCTTGGCGAACCACAGGTGGCCGGTGTCGAAGATTTCGAGTTCGGCTTTCACCCCCAGCTCGGTGATGCGCTTGGCACCTGCGCGCAGTTGGGCCGGCGTCGATACGTAGATCGAATTACCGTCGCCGAAGTTGAGGGTGCCGCAGTCCAGTGTGCAGATTTCCGGCAGCAGCGCCTCGACATGGGCCAGGCGTTCCAGCGGGCCGATCAGGTCGGTGCCGGTGCCGAACGCCATGGGGTTCTCGTCGGGACCGATTTCCAGGTCGCCACCCATGCCGGCGGTGAGGTTGACGATCACGTCCACGTCGGCCTCGCGGATGCGCTCCATGACCTCGCGGTACAGCGCGACATGGCGGCTGAAACGGCCTGTTTGTGGGTCGCGCACGTGGCAGTGGACCACGGTGGCACCGGCCTTGGCCGCCTCCACGGCCGCGGCGGCGATCTGCTTGGGGGTGACAGGGACCAGGTGGCTCTTGGCGGCGGTGTCGCCGGCACCGGTCAGGGCGCAGGTGATGATGACGTCATGGTTCATGGCGGGGCCTTGGGTTCGATGTGCTGGGATTCGAGGTGAAGGTGTCGCGAGCGCATTGCAGGGGGGGCGCGCGGCGCCCCACGCGGTTCAGTTGGCGCTGAGCTTGAGGTGCTCTGCCGCTGGCTGGCCATCGAAGGTGGTCACGCCTTCGAGCCAGCGGGCCTTGTCCTGGGGGTGGTCCTTGAGCCACTGGCGCGCCGACACCAGCGGGTCTTTATGATCGAGCAGCGGCTGCATCATGCGGCTCTCGTCCTCGGCACTGAAGGTCAGGTTGGCCAGCAGGCGGCTGGCGTTCGGGCAGCGCTGGGCGTAGTCGGGGGCGGTGACGGTCCATACCGTGGCGCGGCCCTCGTCCGGGCCGAGCGCGTCCTGGCTGTCGCCCAGGTAGACCATGTCGAGGTTGACGTTCATCGGGTGCGGCTTCCAGCCGAAGAACACCACGGCCTCCTTGCGCCGCACCGCGCGGTCCACGGCGGCGAGCATGCCTGCTTCGCTGGACTCCACCAGCTGGAACTTGCCCAGGCCGAACTGGTTCTTGGCGATCATCGCCTTGATCTGGGTGTTGGCGCCGGAGCCGGGTTCGATGCCGTAGATCTTGCCTTTGAGCGCCTTCTCGAAGGTGTGGATGTCGGCGAAGGTCTTCAGGCCCTGGTCGGCCAGGTACTTGGGCACCGCGAGGGTGGCGCGGGCATCTTCCAGGCTGGGCTTTTCCAGCACCTTGAGCTGGCCCGCCTCGATGAACGGGGTGATGGTCTGGGTCATGATCGGGTTCCAGTATCCCAGGAACATGTCCAGGCGCTTGTCGCGAATGCCCGCGAAGATGATCTGTTGCGAGGCGCTGGTCTGGGCAGTCTGGTAGCCCAGGCCGTCGAGCAGCACTTGGGCCATGGCACTGGTGGCGATGACGTCGGTCCAGTTGACCACGCCCAGGCGCACGTTCTTGCAGACCGCGGGTTCTGCGGCGAAAAGCGGGGTGACCAGGGTGCTGCTCAGGGCGAAGGACAACAGGCTGCGGCGGATCAAGCGATGCATGGTGGCTCTCCATCGGCAGTGCGTATTGTTATGGGATCCGGCCTCTGCGGGCCGTGGGAAAAACGTTACGCCCATGGCACAGTGGGCAATCGCACGCTGGCGACCAAGAGTTGCACTGCAGCGACCATCCATCTCCCAGGAGTCAGCGATGCCGGACACCATCCAGTTTCTGCTCTTGCCAGGGTTTTCCGCGCTGGGCTTCATCAGTGCGCTGGAGCCATTGCGGGTGGCCAACCGCTTTCGCGGTGCGCTGTATCGCTGGCGGGTGCTGAGCCTGGACGGCGGGCCGGTGCAGGCCAGCAATGGCATGTCGGTCAATGCCGACCTGGCGCTGGCCGACAGCGAGCGTGGCGCGATGCTGTTGGTGGTGGCCGGTTTCGAGCCGCTGGCGTGCCACGGGCCGGCATTGCAGCAGGCGCTGCGGCGGGTCGAGCACGAGGGCGGCATCCTCGGTGGCATCGACACCGGCGCGGTGGTGCTGGCCGAAGCCGGCCTGCTCGACGGTTACCGCGCCACCTTGCACTGGGAGGCGCTGGAGGCGTTCAAGGAGCGTTATCCACGCCTGCAGGCCACCCAGGAATTGTTCGAGATCGACCGTCGGCGCATCACCTGCGCAGGTGGCACTGCGTCCATCGACTTGATGCTCGATCTGATCGCCCAGGCCCACGGCAGCGAACTGGCGATCCAGGTGTCGGAGCAGTTCGTGCTCGGGCGCATCCGCCCACGCCAGGACCACCAGCGCATGGAAATCGCCACGCGCTACGGCATTCGCAACCGCAAGCTGGTGAAGGTGATCGGCGAGATGGAGCGCAATACCGAGCAGCCGCTGGACACCCTGGCGCTGGCCGAGACGATTCAGGTCACCCGGCGCCAGTTGGAGCGCCTGTTCCGCGTGCACCTGGACGACACGCCACGCGGTTTCTACCTAGGCCTGCGCCTGGACAAGGCCCGGCAACTGCTGCGCCAGACCGACATGGGCGTGCTGCAGGTGGCGGTGGCGTGCGGCTTCGAGTCGGCGTCGTACTTCACCCGTTGCTACAGAGCACGCTTCGCCCAGTGCCCACGGCAGGACCGCCTGGCGCGGGCGGTGTCCGCCTTGGCCTGAACCGGGCAGGGGCGGGTTCAGGCTGGACATTCACTGCTGCCCGATGGACTGCAGGTACTCCGAGCGCTCGTCGCTGCGCTGTGCCAAGCAGGTGTTCCAGGCGGCCTCGAAGGCCTTGCTGCCGGGCTTCTCGGCGTAGGTCTCGACCTTGCAGTCGGCGTCACGCAGTTGTGCCCAGAGCTTCTGCGCCGCGTCCATGCGCGCCGTGAGCGCGCTGGCCTTGTCGTTCTCGTCGGCGTACTGATCGCGGATGCGCTGCAGCAGGTCGTCGTAGGCCGACTTCAGCTCGCGCTCGGCCGTCTGCTTGTTATAGGTCGCGCACGCATAGGCCTGCTGGTCGTTCTCGACGCTGTCGCAGGGCGTGCTGTCTTCCTCGGCGGCCTGGGCGCCCAGCGCCACGCACAGCAGGACCAGCCATGCCTTTGATTTCATCCGTTTTCTCCTGAACAGACTGACGAATCGTCAGGGATTCTCGCTCAGCCTCGGGCTGGGTGATAGGGGGGGCGAAAAATGTTCATCGACCGCCCTTGTCGAGACTCGCTCTCATCGACCAACGGCAGGCCAGAGCGTGCCGTTCGCCGCCTTGACGCTTTCGGCAAACCCCCTGTCGTTTTTGCACCGAGGCGACACAGGCCGCAGGCATATGCTGGCCCCAAACCGCCGGCACCTGGTTCGGCGCGACCCATTACAAGCCTCACGATAAAAGGGGACAGCCTGATGAGCCCAGCCGAATTACACGCCGACAGCATCGTCATCGATGGCCTGATCATCGCCAAGTGGAACCGCGAGCTGTTCGAGGACATGCGCAAAGGCGGCCTGACCGCGGCCAACTGCACCGTGTCGGTCTGGGAAGGCTTCAAGGCGACCGTCGACCAGATTGCCGCCAGCCAGAAGCTGATCCGCGAGAACGGCGACCTGGTGATGCCGGTGCGTACCACCGCCGACATCCGCAAGGCCAAGGAGCTGGGCAAGACCGGCATCCTCTTCGGCTTCCAGAATGCCCACGCCTTCGAAGACCAGATCGCCTACGTCGAGATCTTCAAGCAACTGGGCGTGGGCATCGTGCAGATGTGCTACAACACCCAGAACCTGGTGGGCACCGGCTGCTACGAGCGTGACGGCGGGCTGTCGGGCTTCGGTCGCGAGATCGTCGCCGAGATGAACCGCGTAGGCATCATGTGCGACCTGTCGCACGTCGGCTCCAAGACCTCCGAAGAAGTCATCCTCGAATCGAAGAAGCCGGTGTGCTACTCGCACTGCCTGCCGTCGGGCCTCAAGGAGCACCCGCGCAACAAGTCCGACGAGGAACTGAAGTTCATCGCCGACCACGGCGGCTTCGTCGGCGTGACCATGTTCGCGCCGTTCCTGGCCAAGGGCATCGACTCGACCATCGACGACTACGCCGAAGCCATCGAATACACCATGAACATCGTCGGTGAAGACGCCATCGGTATCGGTACCGACTTCACCCAGGGCCACGGCCAGGACTTCTTCGAGTACCTGACCCACGACAAGGGCTACGCCCGTCGCCTGACCAACTTCGGCAAGATCATCAACCCGCTGGGGATCCGCACCGTCGGCGAGTTCCCCAACCTCACCGAGACCCTGCTCAAACGCGGCCATTCCGAGCGCGTGGTGCGCAAGATCATGGGCGAGAACTGGGTGAACATCCTGAAAGATGTCTGGGGCGAATAAGCCGCTCTCCAAGCCTGCAAGCCCCGGCCAATAACGCTGGGGCATCCAACACAAAAAATTCTGGAGTTAAGTTTCCATGGCCAAGATCGCCCCGCAATTGCCCATCGAAGTCGACAGCGAGACCGGTGTCTGGACCAGCGACGCCCTGCCGATGCTGTACGTGCCGCGCCACTTCTTCGTCAACAACCACATGGGTATCGAGGAAGTGCTGGGCGCCGACGCCTACGCTGAAATCCTCTACAAGGCCGGCTACAAATCGGCCTGGCACTGGTGCGAGAAAGAAGCCGAGTGCCACGGCCTGGAAGGCGTCGCGGTGTTCGAGCACTACATGAAGCGCCTGAGCCAGCGTGGCTGGGGCCTGTTCGAGATCCAGGACATCGACCTGGACAAGGGCACCTGCAGCGTCAAGCTCAAGCACTCCGCGTTCGTGTACGTCTATGGCAAGTGCGGCCGCAAGGTCGACTACATGTTCACCGGCTGGTTCGCCGGTGCCATGGACCAGATTCTCGCTGCCCGCGGCAGCAAGATCCGCACCGTGGCCGAACAGGTCTACGGCGGATCGGAAGAAGGCCACGAAGATGGCCTGTTCATTACGAAGCCGTTGTAAGCCGGAGAGAGCGTCATGGCATTCGAAGCAATGTTCCAGCCGATCCAGATCGGCAAGCTGACCATCCGCAACCGCGTGCTCAGCACCGCGCACGCCGAGGTCTACGCGACCGACGGCGGCATGACCACCGACCGCTATGTGAAGTACTACGAAGAGAAGGCCAAGGGCGGCATCGGCCTGGCCATCTGCGGCGGTTCCTCGGTGGTGGCCATCGACAGCCCGCAGCAGTGGTGGGCGTCGGTCAACCTGTCCACCGACCGCATCATCCCGCACTTCCAGAACCTGGCCGACGCCATGCACAAGCATGGCGCCAAGATCATGATCCAGATTACCCACATGGGGCGTCGCTCGCGTTGGGACGGCTTCAACTGGCCGACCCTGATGTCGCCGTCCGGCATCCGTGAACCGGTACACCGCGCCACCTGCAAGACCATCGAGGTGGAAGAGATCTGGCGCGTGATCGGCAACTACGCCCAGGCCGCGCGCCGGGCCAAGGAAGGTGGCCTGGACGGCGTCGAGCTGTCGGCGGTGCACCAGCACATGATCGACCAGTTCTGGAGCCCGCGCGTCAACAAGCGGACCGACGAGTGGGGCGGCAGCTTCGAAGGCCGCATGAAGTTCGGCCTGGAAGTGCTCAAGGCGGTACGCGCCGAGGTCGGCGACGACTTCTGCGTGGGCATGCGTATCTGCGGTGACGAGTTCCACCCCGATGGCCTCAGCCACGAGGACATGAAGCAGATCGCTGCGTACTACGATGCCACCGGCATGCTCGACTTCATCGGCGTGGTGGGCTCGGGGTGCGACACCCACAACACCCTGGCCAACGTCATCCCGAACATGAGCTACCCGCCGGAGCCGTTCCTGCACCTGGCCGCTGGCATCAAGGAAGTGGTCAAGGTACCGGTGCTGCACGCACAGAACATCAAGGACCCGAACCAGGCCACGCGCATTCTCGAAGGCGGCTACGTGGACATGGTCGGCATGACCCGTGCACACATGGCCGACCCGCACCTGATCGCCAAGATCAAGATGGGTCAGATCGACCAGATCAAGCAGTGCGTCGGCGCCAACTACTGCATCGACCGTCAGTACCAAGGTCTGGATGTGCTGTGCATCCAGAACGCCGCGACCTCCCGTGAGTACATGGGGGTGCCGCACATCATCGAGAAGTCCACCGGGCCCAAGCGCAAGGTGGTGGTGGTCGGTGCCGGCCCTGCCGGCATGGAAGCTGCGCGCGTCGCTGCCGAACGTGGCCACGACGTGACCGTATTCGAGAAGCGCGAGCAGATCGGCGGGCAGATCACCATCGCCGCCAAGGCGCCGCAGCGTGACCAGATCGCCGGTATCACCCGCTGGTATCAACTGGAGTTCGCCCGCCTGAAGGTGGACCTGCGCCTGGGCACTGCGGCGGATATCCCGACCATCCAGGACCTGCGTCCGGACATCATCGTGCTGGCGGTGGGCGGTCATCCGTTCGTCGAGCAGAACGACCATTGGGGCGCTGCCGAAGGGCTGGTGGTGAGCAGTTGGGACGTGCTCGACGGCAAGGTCGCGCCGGGCAAGAACGTGCTGGTGTACGACACCATCTGCGAATTCACCGGCATGTCGGTGGCTGACTTCATCGCCGACAAAGGCAGCCAGGTCGAGATCGTCACCGACGACATCAAGCCGGGTGTGGCCATGGGCGGCACCACCTTCCCGACTTACTACCGCAGCATGTACCCCAAGGAAGTGATCATGACCGGGGACATGATGCTGGAGAAGGTCTACCGCGAAGGCGACAAGCTGGTGGCGGTGCTGGAGAACGAATACACCGGGGCCAAGGAAGAGCGGGTGGTCGACCAGGTGGTGATCGAGAACGGCGTGCGTCCCGACGAGGAGCTGTACTACGGCCTCAAGGACGGTTCGCGCAACAAAGGCCAGATCGACATCGAAGCCCTGTTCGCGATCCAGCCGCAGCCAATCCTCAGCCAGCCGGGCGAAGGTTACCTGCTGTACCGCATCGGCGACTGCGTGGCCCAGCGCAACGTGCACGCGGCGATCTACGATGCCTTGCGCCTGTGCAAGGACTTCTGAAGCAGCGGCAAGCTTCAAGCTGCACGCTGCAAGGAGAAGCGCCCACTGTGGGCTTCACTTGCAGCTCAGCTTTTGGGAGTTGCTTGGGAATGATTCTGTAACGCAGCGGTGGACTGCAAGATACACGCACGAAGCAGGGGCGACGCCGCTTCTTCTTGCAGCTTGTAGCTTGCAGCTTGCAGCTCAAAGGTGCCTGCCATGTTGAACACCCTTCTACCCATCCTGCTGTTCGCCGCGCTCGGCCTGGCCGTGCTCGGCGCCGTGCGTCGTGTGAGCATGTGGCGTCGTGGTCGGCCTGCGAAGGTCGACCTGATCGGCGGCCTGCTGGCCATGCCGCGCCGCTACCTGGTGGACCTGCACCACGTGGTCGAGCGCGACAAGTACATGTCCAAGACCCACGTCGCCACCGCCGGTGGTTTCGTGCTGTCGGCGCTGCTGGCGATCCTGGTGCACGGCTTCGGCCTGCAGAGCAAGATCCTCGGCTACGCCCTGCTGGTGGCCACGGTGATCATGTTCAGCGGCGCCATCTTCGTCTTCAAGCGTCGCCTGACCCCCCCTTCGCGCCTGTCCAAAGGCCCGTGGATGCGTCTGCCCAAGAGCCTGCTGGTGTTCGCCGCGAGCTTCTTCATCGCCACCTTGCCGGTGGCGGGTATCCTGCCGGCCAACACCGGCGGCTGGGTGATGGTCGGCATTCTCGGCCTGGGCGTGCTGTGGGGCGTGTCGGAGCTGTTCTTCGGCATGACCTGGGGCGGGCCGATGAAGCACGCCTTCGCCGGTGCCCTGCACCTGGCCTGGCACCGCCGCGCCGAACGTTTCGGCGGCGGGCGCTCCACTGGCCTCAAGCCGCTGGACCTGGAAGACCCGAGCGCGCCGCTGGGCGTGGAAAAACCGGTGGACTTCACCTGGAACCAACTGCTGGGCTTCGACGCCTGCGTGCAGTGCGGCAAGTGCGAGGCCATGTGCCCGGCCTTCGCCGCTGGCCAGCCGCTGAACCCGAAAAAACTGATTCAGGACATGGTCATCGGCCTGGCCGGTGGCACCGACGCCAAGTTCGCCGGCAGCCCTTACCCCGGCAAACCCATCGGCGAGCACGGCGGCCATCCGCACCAGCCGATCGTCAACGGCCTGGTCGATGCCGAAACGCTGTGGTCGTGCACCACGTGCCGGGCCTGCGTCGAGGAATGCCCGATGATGATCGAGCACGTCGATGCCATCGTCGACATGCGCCGTCACCTCACCCTGGAGAAGGGCGCGACCCCGAACAAGGGGGCCGAGGTGCTCGACAACCTGATCGCCACCGACAACCCCGGCGGTTTCAATCCGGGTGGTCGGATGAACTGGGCGGCAGACTTGAACCTCAAGTTGCTCTCGGACGTGAAAACCACCGAGGTGCTGTTCTGGGTGGGTGACGGCGCCTTCGACATGCGCAACCAGCGCACCCTGCGCGCCTTCGTCAAAGTGCTCAAGGCCTCGGGCGTGGACTTCGCCGTGCTCGGCCTGGAAGAGCGCGACAGCGGGGACGTGGCACGTCGCCTGGGCGACGAGGCGACCTTCCAGCAGTTGGCCAAGCGCAACATCCAGACCCTGGCCAAGTACCGGTTCCAGCGCATCGTCACCTGCGACCCGCACAGCTTCCATGTCCTCAAGAACGAGTACGGCGCTTTGGGCGGCGACTACCAGGTGCAGCACCACAGCACCTACATCGCCGAACTGATCGCTGCCAAACGCCTGAACCTTGGCCAGCACAAGGGCGGCAGCGTCACCTACCACGACCCGTGCTACCTGGGGCGCTACAACGGCGAGTACGAAGCCCCGCGTGAAGTGCTCAAGGCGCTCGGTATCGACGTGCGCGAGATGCAGCGCTCGGGCTTCCGTTCTCGCTGCTGCGGCGGTGGCGGCGGTGCGCCGATCACCGACATTCCCGGCAAGCAGCGGATTCCCGACATGCGCATGGACGATATCCGCGAAACCGAGGCCGAGCTGGTGGCGGTGGGTTGTCCGCAGTGCACCGCCATGCTCGAAGGGGTGGTCGAGCCCCGCCCACAGATCAAGGACCTGGCCGAGCTGGTCGCCGACGTGTTGATCGAAGAACAAGCGCCAGCAGCGACCAGCAAACCGGCTGCGGCCAAACGTGAACCTGCGGAGGTGCACTGATGAGCGACATCGTCCGCCGCGACCCACGCGCCGAGTGGATCGCCCGTAACCGTCTGCATCCGTTGCACGCCGCGATGCAGACGCAACAGACTAGCTGGATGGGCCCCAACGGGCTCATGCGCAAGAACCCTCACGCACTGGCAGCCGGCTTCGTCGGCCCGGCCGGTCTCAAGCGTATCGACCGCAGCGGCGCCCAGCAGGGCACTGCCGGTGGCGCACGGCGCACGGCAGCGGCCGAGGTGCAGTTGCCGCTGCACCAAGTGGCGGATCCTGCCTTCTACATCACCGTGGTACCGGACATGGTCGGTGGCCGCCTGGGCAGTCACGACCGCGACCTGCTTGGCCTGGCCCGCAGCCTGGCCGGCAACGACGGCGCGGTGCTGGCCGTGGTGTTCGGTGAACACAAGGAAAGCAACTTCGCCAACGCCGGGGTGGACCGCTTGCTGGTCATCGAAGGCGATGCCTACAGCGGTTACGCCCCCGAACAGCTGGTTCAAGGCCTGCGTGCTGTGGATAACCAGTTCACACCGCGCCACTGGCTGTTGCCCGATAGCCGCACCGGTGGCGGCGAGTTGGGCCGACGCCTGGGCGCCGCGTTGGGCGAACGTCCGGCCACGCGGGTCTGGCAGGTCAAGGACGGCCAGTGCATCGGCCGCGCTGGGGCCGGTCAGCAGGACCTGCAACGCGGCCTGCCGCGCCTGATCCTGGCCGCAGCCGAATGCGCCGACCCGGTCAGCGAAACCCGTCACGAAGCCTTGCCGGTGGCGTTGTCCACAGGCGTGGCCCGTAGCCTTTCGCGCATCGAGGACTTGGGGCCGGTGGCCGTGGATCCGGCGGCCATCGCCATGGCCGAGGCCGAGTTCATCGTCTCCGGTGGCAACGGGGTCAAGGACTGGGCGCTGTTCCACCAGGCCACGGCGGCGCTGGGCGCCACCGAAGGCGCGTCGCGGGTGGCGGTGGACGACGGCTTCATGCCGCGCAACCGTCAGGTCGGGGCGACCGGCACCTGGGTCACGGCGCGGGTGTACATGGCCGTGGGCATCTCCGGGGCCATCCAGCACCTGCAAGGCATCGGCGCCTGCGACAAGGTGGTGGCGATCAACATGGACCCTGGCTGCGACATGATCAAGCGGGCCGACCTGTCGGTGATTGGCGACAGCGCGGCGATTCTCAAGGCCCTGATCGAGGCTGTGGACAACTTCCGCAGCGGCGCTCAGCGCGACGCGGCATAAGGGCACGACATGAGTACGAAAGTCATCAGCCTGGTTTCCATCGGTGCCCACCCCAGCTCTGGTCGCGCCCGTCGCGCCGAGCAGGATTCGCGCGCCGTTGAACTCGGCCTGCAACTGGCAGGCAACGACCTGCAGGTGGTGCATGCCGGTAACCCCGCCGAGGAGGCGCTGCGCGGCTACCTGGGCATGGGCCTGGAACACCTGGACGTGCTGGAGCAACCCGCTGGCGCCGACGTGCTCGGCGTGCTCGGCGACTACCTGCGCGACGCCGGCGCCCAGTTGGTGCTGACCGGCAGCCAGGCCGAAACCGGCGAAGGCTCTGGCATGCTGCCGTTTCTCCTGGCCGAGAAGCTGGGCTGGCCGCTGGTGGTGGGGCTGGCCGAGGTGGAGTCGATCGACAATGGCACCGCGCAGGTGCTGCAAGCCTTGCCGCGCGGTCAGCGGCGTCGCCTGAAGGTGCGCCTGCCGTTGCTGGCCACTGTGGATAACGCTGCGCCCAAGCCGCGGCAGAGCGCGTTCGGTCCGGCACGCCGGGGTGTGCTGGCGGCGCGCGATGTCGCGGTGGTCGAGGACGAGGTGTTGGACGGCGATGCCCTGCAACCCGCGCGGCCACGCCCCAAGCGCTTGAAAGTGATCAAGGCCAAGAGCGGTGCCGACCGTATGAAGGCGGCGACGGCCAAGGCCAGTGGCGGGGGCGGCAAGGTGCTCAAGGACGTTTCTCCACAGGAAGGCGCTGAAGCCATTCTCAAGCTGTTGGTGGAGGAGGGTGTGCTGCGCTGAGCCGCATCTGCCTGTGAATAACTCTGGGGCCGCTTTGCGGCCCTTTTTTGTGGCTTCGGGCCGCTCTCACGGGCTATTTAGTGGGTTTGCGCCATCTCGTGACGTGAAATCAGCGCAAAGGTCCCACCGCCTGCAAACTGTCCCCCGAAACTGTTCGCCAGCCTGTGAATAACGTGTTCGCTTGTTGCTCAAGCCTAGAGCGGACGAGGGCTGGAGGGTTATGATCAAAAAATGTACAGGTCTGTGCGTCGTTCAATAGCCTGACTTACGTCGGACCCTCTGCGACTTTCCCACAATCGCTGTTCATCCCTCTGTGGATAATATGTTGGGCAAGCGCTGGAGGCCACGGTTGACGCGGCTTTCAAAGATTAGGTCAAAAAATGATCAATCTGCTCGCAATCACCTCATAACCCCAGAAATACAGGGCTTAGCGAGCATTATCCACAGCGCATTTGAACCGTCGTGAGTCATGCCCACAGTTTCTGTTGGCGTCCCTGTGGACAAGGTGTTCGATAAAGGCTGTAGCCCACGTGAATAAAGGCTTCCAAGGGTTTGGTCAAATAATGATCAGTCGAACCAGCCTGCTTGGGTTTCGAGTGTCCACAAGGCCTCTCAGTGCAAGCTGTGGATAACCTGTTCGCACCCTCTGTACAACACACAAAAACGCCACGGCCGATCACTCGGCCGTGGCGTTTTCAACAACCTCGCAGGTTTACTGCGACTTCACTTCCTTCAGGTACGGCGCAGGTTCCGCTCCCAGGTTGGCCAGCACGCGATCGCTGTACCAGTCGATGAAGTTGACCACGCCGAACTCGTAGGTCTTCGAGTACGGGCCTGGCTGATAGGCGGTGGAGTTGATACCGCGCTGGTTCTCTTCGGCCAGGCGGCGGTCCTGGTCGTTGGTGGCGTCCCACACCTTGCGCATTTGCTCAGGGTCGTAGTCCACGCCTTCGACCGCGTCCTTGTGCACCAGCCATTTGGTGGTGACCATGGTTTCCTGGGCGCTGATCGGCCACACGGTGAACACGATCATGTGGTCGCCCATGCAGTGGTTCCACGAGTGCGGCAGGTGCAGGATGCGCATCGAGCCCAGGTCCGGGTTCTTGATCCGGCCCATCAGCTTCTTGCATGCCTGCTTGCCGTCCATGGTCATCGACACGGTGCCCTTGAGCAGCGGCATGCGCACGATGCGGTTACGCAGGCCGTGGCTCTTGTGCAGGTACGGGATCTTCTCGGCGTCCCAGGCGGCGGCGGAGGCGGCCACGTGGTCCTTGAATTCCTGGCTGGCGCGCGGGTCGTTGGTGTCGTCCCACTCCAGCAGGGTCTTCAGCAGTTCCGGGTGCGAACCGTTGCAGTGGTAGCACTCGCGGTTGTTTTCCAGCACCAGCTTCCAGTTGGCCTTTTCCATCAAGGTGGTTTGCACCGCCACCTTGGCGTTCTCCATGTCGTACGGTTCCATGTAGTGGTCCAGCGTGGCCAGGAACTCGTCGATGGCCGGCGGGTTCTGCGCCAGGCTGATGAAGATGTAGCCGCCGGCCGTCTTCACGTTGATCGGCTTGAGGCCGTACTGATTCATGTCGAAGTCGGCGCCCATCTCGGTGCCGGCGAACAGCAGGCGGCCGTCGAGCTCGTAGGTCCACTGGTGGTACGGGCAGACCAGCTTGGCCACCTTGCCCTTGTCGCTGACGCACAGGCGCGAACCGCGATGGCGGCAGACGTTGTGGAAGGCGTGCACCTTGCCCTCGGCGCCACGGATCACGATCACCGGGTTCTTGCCGATCTGCAGGGTGAGGTAGTTGCCCTTCGCCGGAATCTCGCAGGTCATCCCCGCGATCAACCACTCTTTGTGGAAGATCTCCTGCATGTCGATCTGGAACAGGCGCTCGTCGCAGTAGAAGGGCTGCGGCAGCGAGTACGTGCGCTCGCGGGTCTGCAGCATCTCGGCGGTGGCCTTGCGTGCAGGTTCCAGTGGATCGCCCAGGCTCAGGGTTGCGGTGACGTCCATCGTTTTATCCTCAAGGCCGTTGTCGGCCGGCGAAAGGTGGCTAATCGTTGTTGTGTTTGCCGCAAGGCTATCAGCAGAAAAACAGCCGTTCTATTTGCGGTGGAGTGTGCGTTCGCGCCGTGGCCGGGCCATATCCATGGGCGACATGGCCGAATCGAATTCCGACGCCCCAACCCTTGTGTCTCGGGGCTGGTCGCGATAAGCACGCCGATGTCGCGGATGGGAATGTGCGACACATCGGGCTTGAGCATTATCGCAGCCATAAGAAAGCCGATAGTCGGCTGCTGGAGATGAACATGTCCGAAACCTTCCTCAATCCGGTCACCACCCAGACCTGGGCCAACGGCCGCCATATCGTGCGCTGCGTCAAGGTCATCCAGGAGACCTGGGACGTGCGCACCTTCTGCTTCATGGCCGACCAGCCGATCATGTTCTTCTTCAAGCCGGGCCAGTTCGTCACCCTGGAGCTTGAGATCGAAGGCAAGCCGGTGATGCGTTCGTACACCATCTCCAGTTCGCCGTCGGTGCCGTACAGCTTCTCGATCACCGTCAAGCGTGTGCCGGGCGGGCTGGTGTCGAACTTCCTCCACGACACCATGCATGAAGGCGCCGAGTTGCCGGTGCACGGTCCGGTCGGTCTGTTCAATGCCATCGACTACCCGGCGGCCAAGGTGCTCTACCTGTCCGGCGGTGTCGGCATCACCCCGGTGATGTCCATGGCGCGCTGGTTCTACGATACCAACGCCAATGTCGACATGGTCTTCGTGCACAGCGCCCGTTCGCCCAAGGACATCATCTTCCACCGCGAGCTGGAGCAGATGGCCTCACGCGTGCCGAACTTCAGCCTGCACATCGTCTGCGAGAAGCATGGTCTGGGCGAGCCGTGGGCGGGCTATCGCGGCTACCTGAACCAGCGCCTGATGGAGCTGATCGCGCCCGACTATCTGGAGCGGGAAATCTTCTGCTGTGGTCCGACGCCGTACATGAGCGCGGTCAAGCGCATGCTCGAAGCCGTGGGCTTCGACATGAAGAACTACCACGAGGAATCGTTCGGCGCCACGCCACCGGAGGCCAAGGCCGATGCCGTCGAGCACGCCGAAGCCGCCGCCGAGGCCCCGGAAGTGGACGCCGCCGACCTCAACCTGGTGGAGTTCATCGGCAGCGACAAGAGCATCCGCATCGCCCCGGGCGAAACGGTGCATGCCGCCGCGGCAAAAGTCGGCCTGATGATCCCCAAGGCCTGCGGCATGGGCATCTGCGGCACCTGCAAGGTGCTCAAGCTGGGCGGTGAAGTGGAGATGGAGCACAACGGCGGCATCACCGAGGAAGACGAAGCCGAAGGCTACATCCTCTCGTGCTGCAGCGTGCCCAAGGGCGACGTGCGCATCGATTACTAGCCGCGCGTAGCGCGGCAGCGGCAAGCGGCAAGCGACAAGCGACAAGCGACAAGCTGCAAGCTGCAAGCTGCAAGCGGCAAGCGGCAAGCTGCAAGCGGCAAGCGGCAAGCGACAAGCTGCAAGCTGCAAGAAAAAGCAAGCTCTACACCGGCCCGCTTCTTCTTGCAGCTTGAAGCTTGCAACTTGCCGCTGCTCTCAGGTGCGGAAACGGGCAACCATGCTGTTGAGGCCGACGGCCAGGCGTGACAGTTCGGCGCTGGCCATCGTGGTCTGGTGGGCGCCGGTGGCGCTCTGCACCGACAGATCGTTGATGTTCACCAGGTTGCGGTCCACCTCGCGGGCCACTTGAGCCTGCTCCTCCGCGGCGCTGGCGATCACCAGGTTGCGCTCGTTGATCTGGCCTACCGCACTGGCGATGGTGTCCAGCGCCAGGCCGGCGCCACGGGCGATGTTCAAGGTCGATTCGGCGCGTTCGGTGCTGGTGCGCATCGACTCCACTGCCTGTTCGGTGCCGCCCTGGATGCTGCCGATCATCCGCTCGATTTCGCTGGTCGATTGCTGCGTGCGATGCGCCAGTGCCCGCACTTCATCGGCCACCACCGCAAAACCACGTCCGGCCTCGCCGGCACGCGCGGCCTCGATCGCTGCGTTGAGCGCCAGCAGGTTGGTCTGGTCGGCCAGGCCGCGAATCACGTCCAGCACCTTGCCGATATCGCGTGATTGCCCGGCCAGGTCTTCGACCAGACGGGCGGTGTTCTGCACGTCGCCGCTCATGCGCTCGATGGCGCTTACGGTCTCCAGCACCAGGTCGCGGCCGTCACCGGCCGAACGGCTGGCTTCGCCCGACGCCTCGGAAGTGCTTACGGCGTTGCGGGCCACTTCCTCCACTGCGCTGGTCATCTCGGTCACGGCAGTTGCTGCCTGCTGGATCTCGTTGTTCTGCTGGGCCAGGCCGCGGGCGCTCTCGTCGGTGACGCTGTTGAGCTCTTCGGCCGCCGAGGCGAGCTGGGTAGCGGAGCCGGAGATCTGCTGCAGCGTGTCGCGCAACTGCACCTGCATCTGGTCCATGGCCTGCAACAGGCGCGCGGCCTCGTCGGTGCCGGCGGTGTCGATGGCGTGGGTCAGGTCGCCTTTGGCGATCCACTCGGCGGCCGCCAAGGCCTGGTCGATCGGCTTGACGATGCTGCGGGTCAGCAGCAGGGCGAACAGCACCATCAGCGCGGTGGCGACCACCAGCAACGCGATGACCAGCATGAAGGCACGGTCGTACTGCTGGGCGGCATCGGCGTTGGCCGAGCGGGTCTGGGTGGCGTTGAACTGAAGGAGCTTTTCCATGGCCTTGTTGATCTGCTCGGAATTGCTCAGCAGGTCATGGTTGAGCAGTTCGCGCATCGCTTCGAGCTGATCGGCCTGGCTGTAAGCGCGCAGGCGCATTTCCAGTTGACGGTACTGGGCCAGGACCTGGCCGAGTTCGTCGAAGGCGGCGCGCTCACCGGGTTCGAGAATCAACGGCGCATAAGCGTCGCGGGCCTTGTCGATCTGCGCGTTACGCTCGTCCATGAGGCGCAAGGTTTCGTCCTGCAGGTTGCGATCGACCATCAGGCGGTAGGAGAGGGTGCGCAGGCGCTGGTTGTTGGCGGTCAGTTCGTCGAGCAGCTTGATGCTGGGAATGTTGATCTGTTCGATGTTCACGCCCGCTTGACGGATATGCCCCATCTGCAGCAGTGAAAACACACCCAGGCCCAGCATCAGCAAGCCTATGAGGGAAAAACCGAGAAGTGCGCGCGGCGCGATGTTCAGCGTACGTAGCGACATGACGTCGAGTCCGGAAGGATGGCTCGCGTCCATGCGAAAGAATTTGTCTTACAAACCTATCGGTAACGGACTACCAGTCTTTAGGATCGGCCAAAAAAATGAGCCTTCTACAATCGCTTGGACGGACGGGCGGTTGACCCAGGTCGGAACAAGACCCCGCTTACCCTGTCAATGTGCCGGAACGAGAGCCTTCGATCCTGATTTTTAATGGCGGGGGCGCATGCTTTTCTTTATCGTGTGCGCCCTTTGCAACAACCCGAGATAGACGCATGTTGGAAGCTTCCCTGAATCAACTCGAGCAACTGGTCGCCGACCTGATGCACAAGAACGCGCAACTGACCGAGCAGAACCAGCAGCTCGACCAGGCACTGGCCCAGGCCAAGGAAGAAAATGAGACCCTGCAACTGTCGCTGATGGAGCAGGAAGAGCAGAACGGCGCCACCGCCGCCCGCATCCAGGCCTTGGTCGAGCGTGCCAGCGCAGGTGCCGTCAGCGCATGAGCCTGCACTCGCAGTCGATCAACGTGGTGAACATCCTGGGCACCGAGTATTCGCTCAAGGCGCCCGAGGGTGAGGAGCAGACGCTGTCGCAGGCTGCGCACATGCTCAATGTGGCGTTGAGCGAAACCAAGCGTAAGTTTCCGACGCTGATCGGTGACAAGCTGCTGGTGCTGGCGGCGCTGAACCTGTGCTCACGGCAGATCGAACTGCAGCGCGAGCATCAGCGCACCCTCGAGCAGACCCAGGCCAAGGTCGACGCGGCGGTCGATGCCATCGCCAGGACCTTGGGCGAGCCGTAGCGCCGCGCTGGCGGCGCGCCCCGTCCTGCTCGGTAGCGCCGCTCAGCCGCTGATGATCGCGCGGATGTCCGCCGCCAGTTCACGCACACGGTCCTGCTCGGTATCCCACGAACACATGAAGCGCGCGCCGCCGCTGCCGATGAAGGTATAGAAGCGCCAGCCCCTGGCGCGCAGGGCTTCGAGGGCCAGTTCCGGCAATTGCAGGAACACGCCATTGGCCTGCACCGGGAACATCAGTTGCACGCCCGGCAGATCGCTGACCAGCGAGGCCAGCAACTGCGCGCACTGGTTGGCGTGCTGGGCGTGGCGCAGCCAGGCGCCGTCTTCCAGCAGCCCGACCCAGGGCGCGGAGAGAAAACGCATCTTCGACGCCAACTGTCCGGCCTGCTTGCAGCGGTAGTCGAAGTCTTCGGCCAGCTCGCGGTTGAAGAACAGGATCGCTTCGCCCACGGCCATGCCGTTCTTGGTCCCGCCAAAACACAGCACATCCACGCCGACCTTCCAGGTCAGCTCGGCCGGCGAACAGCCGAGGAACGCGCAGGCGTTGGCAAAGCGCGCACCGTCCATGTGCAGGTTCAAGCCCAGGTCCTTGCAGGTGGCGCTGATGGCCTTGAGTTCTTCGGGGCGGTAGACGGTGCCGACTTCGGTGGCTTGGGTGATGGTCACCACACGTGGCTTGGGGTAGTGGATGTCCTGGCGCTTGAGCGCCACTTCGCGAATCGATTCGGGGGTCAGCTTGCCACCGACGCTGGCAGCGGTGAGCAGCTTCGAGCCGTTGGAGAAGAACTCCGGCGCGCCGCATTCGTCGGTCTCCACGTGGGCGGTCTCGGAGCAGATCACGCTGTGGTAGCTCTGGCACAGCGACGCCAGGGCCAGCGAGTTGGCGGCGGTGCCGTTGAAGGCGAAGAACACCTCGCAGTCGGTTTCGAACAGCGTGCGAAAGTGCTCGGCGGCGCGCTCGGTCCATTGGTCGTCGCCGTAGGCGCGCTGGTGGCCCTGATTGGCCTGCGCCATGGCCGTCCAGGCTTCGGGGCAGATGCCGGAGTAGTTGTCGCTGGCAAATTGTTGGCTCTTGTCTGTCATGGCAGGTCCTGTAAACCGTGGGCACCCCGGTACTGTAGCGAAGTTTCTGGTCAGGGCTATAGCGGTGTTGGTCAGTTCGGGAGTTTAGTGAGAAAACGATTGGAGCTGAAAATCTGAACTTCAGAAGTCTCTATCTTACTTGTGGGAGATTTCTTTCGGACCATGATTAAACTCACTAACAACCGATCTTTGGTCCATTGCAGGTGATGTATGTTTGAAACGTCACTGTTCATTCGAACGCTCCCAAAATCCTTGTCAAAGGCACATTGGGTTATCCCGTTTGGGTAGCGCTTCAGGCACGCAAGATCAATCTGAGCAGTCGGTCAGTTCACGGGGCATTTGCGCACCGCGCGGCGGCCTGGTTTGAGCGCTCGAGTGGTGGCTGTCTGAAAACGCCTAGGCGTCGAGAAACGGCTGGTTTTCAGGAAGCTTCCTGTGCAACTCGGTAGTGTTTCGATGAGTGCAAATATGAACTTAGAAGGCAGACGATCATTCGACGCGGTGGCTTCCAGGCAAGGACTGTGGCCACTCGTGCATCGAAACGCGTGCCGGGAGTCCCCCACTGAACATTGCATGAAACTGCTCATTACCTGCGCCGCGCACCTTTGTTTGGGCATGACAAATGTCTCTACCGCGTATCGCCTGACCCAGGCCGCGCGCGCTGCATCGGCACCATGACCCGCTCCCTGTCACTGCTCCTGCTGCTGGTCCTCAGCGCCGACGCCTTGCTGGTGTTCCTCCTGCCGGTGATGGTCTACGCCCATACCGCCAGCCTGGCGTGGTCGGGCCTGGCATACGCCATGACGTGGCTGCCGCGGATAGGGGTGACGCCGCTGGTCGGCCGCTCCATCGATCGCTGGGGTGTGCGCAAGGTCTCGGTGCTGTCGGATGTGCTGAAGTGTGCAGGGTGCCTGTGCGTGGTGCTGATGCTCAGTGCGGCGCCGGACGCCCTGACCGTGACGCTGCTCGGCGGACTGTTGAGTGGGTTGGTCGCGATCGGCAATGCGCAGAGCCTGATTGCCTACGAAAAGATGATCGCCCTGGTCAGCCGCGACGTGGATCGGGATGTGAACCTGCTCTGTCGCATCGATCAACTGGCGATGGTCACCGGGCCGTTGTGCGGATTCCTCTGCTACGCCGCTGGCGTTGAAGCCTTGTTGCTGCTGGCGGCTGTGCTGTATGTCAGCAACGCCCTGTGCTACGCCTTTAGCCGGGTGGTGCCGGACAATCGCTGCGAAGCTGCGCCCGACGCCACAGCGCCTGGGCCTGGCAACCTGAAGCTGATCCTGTCGACGCCGGTGCTGGTCAGCTCGGTGGTCCTGGCCGTCGGCAACAATGCCTTCGACGGACTGGTGGAGGCGGGCGCGGTGAGTTTGATCGACCGTGCCATGCAGTTGCCCATCGAGTACTTCGCCTTCGTCGATGTCTGCGCGGGAATCTGCGGGGTGGCCGCGACCTTGCTCTACCCGCGCCTGGCCGCCGCCGTGCCGGCGCTGCGGCTGTTCAGTGCGGCGGCGCTGCTGACGGTGCTGGCCAGTGCCCTGATGATCCTGTCCCAGGCCTACTTGCCAGGTTTTCTCGTGCTGTACGCCCTGAACATCGCTGGCAAGGTGTTCATGACCAACTTCTGTCGCGGCCTGCGCATTCGCCTGGTGCCGGTCGAGCGCCTGGCGAGTGTGTCCTCGCTGATGGTGTTGATGAACCAGGCCGTGCTGCCTGTGGTGGGCATGACCCTCTACCTGCTCGGCGAACAGGCGCGCAGCCTCTCTGTTCTGCTGATCGCGGCCATTGCCATCAGCGTGCTGGGGGCCTGGAAGGTTCGCGCTCAGGCGGGCTCGCGACCGGTAATCGAGCCCTCGCCCTGCATGCCCGTCGATGGGCGCTGAAGCAATGTCGTAAACGCGCCATTGCAAGGCGCGCGCAGGCATCTGTGTACAACGGCCCGGCCATACCATCGCCGCAAAGGGTCATTGAACCCTCCCAACAAAAAATGATCGCTGCCGGGAGAGACACGATGTTCAGCAAGCAAGACCAGATCCAGGGTTACGACGATGCACTGCTGGCGGCGATGAATGCCGAAGAACAGCGGCAGGAAGATCACATCGAGCTGATCGCCTCGGAGAACTACACCAGCAAGCGCGTGATGCAGGCCCAAGGCAGCGGCCTGACCAACAAATACGCCGAAGGCTATCCAGGCAAGCGTTACTACGGCGGCTGCGAGCACGTCGACAAGGTCGAGGCGCTGGCCATCGAGCGCGCCAAGCAGCTGTTCGGCGCTGACTACGCCAACGTCCAGCCGCACTCCGGCTCGTCGGCCAACGGTGCCGTGTACCTGGCGCTGCTGCAGGCCGGCGACACCATCCTGGGCATGAGCCTGGCCCACGGCGGTCACCTGACCCACGGCGCCAAGGTGTCGTCCTCGGGCAAGCTGTACAACGCCGTGCAGTACGGTATCGACACCAACACCGGCCTGATCGACTACGACGAGGTCGAGCGCCTGGCCGTCGAGCACAAGCCGAAGATGATCGTCGCCGGCTTCTCGGCCTACTCCAAGACCCTCGATTTCCCACGCTTCCGCGCCATCGCCGACAAGGTCGGTGCGCTGCTGTTCGTCGACATGGCCCATGTCGCCGGCCTGGTAGCCGCTGGCCTGTACCCGAACCCGATTCCCTTCGCCGACGTGGTCACCACCACCACCCACAAGACCCTGCGCGGTCCACGTGGCGGCCTGATCCTGGCCAAGTCCAACGAAGAGATCGAGAAGAAGCTCAACGCGGCGGTCTTCCCCGGCGCCCAGGGCGGCCCGCTGATGCACGTGATCGCGGCCAAGGCCGTGTGCTTCAAGGAAGCGCTGGAGCCTGAGTTCAAGAGCTACCAGAAGCAAGTGATCGAAAACGCCCAGGCCATGGCCCAGGTGTTCATCGACCGTGGCTACGACGTGGTCTCCGGCGGCACCGACAACCACCTGTTCCTGGTCAGCCTGATTCGCCAGGGTCTCACCGGCAAAGACGCCGACGCCGCCCTGGGCCGCGCGCACATCACCGTCAACAAGAACGCCGTGCCGAACGACCCGCAATCGCCGTTCGTGACCTCGGGCCTGCGGATCGGCACCCCGGCCGTCACTACTCGCGGCTTCAAGGTCGCCCAGTGCGTGGCCCTGGCCGGCTGGATCTGCGACATCCTCGACAACCTCGGCGACGCTGACGTGGAAGCCGATGTGGCGAAGAACGTCGCGGCGCTGTGCGCAGATTTCCCTGTTTACCGCTGAGTGGAGTCCCACACCATGCAACGTTACTCGGGCTTCGGCCTTCTCAAGCACTCCCTCAGCCACCACGAGAACTGGCAGCGCATGTGGCGCACGCCGACGCCGAAAAAGGTGTACGACGTGGTCATCGTCGGCGGTGGCGGCCATGGCCTGGCCACGGCCTACTACCTGGCCAAGGAACACGGCATCACCAACGTGGCGGTGATCGAAAAGGGTTACCTGGGCGGCGGCAACACCGCCCGTAACACCACCATCGTGCGTTCCAACTACCTGTGGGACGAGTCGGCGCACCTCTACGAACACGCCATGAAGCTGTGGGAGGGCCTGTCCCAGGACATCAACTACAACGTGATGTTCTCCCAGCGCGGCGTCTACAACCTGTGCCACACCCTGCAGGACATGCGTGACTCCGAGCGCCGCGTCAGCGCCAACCGCCTCAACGGCGTGGACGGCGAGTTGCTCAATACCGCCCAGGTCGCGGCCGAGATCCCGTACCTGGACTGCTCCAAGAACACCCGCTACCCGATCCTCGGCGCCACCGTACAGCGCCGGGGCGGCGTGGCCCGTCACGATGCCGTGGCCTGGGGCTATGCCCGTGCCGCCGACGCCTTGGGCGTGGACCTGATCCAGCAGACCGAGGTGACCGGTTTCCGCAAGGAAAACGGCGCCGTGATCGGCGTCGAGACCAGCAAGGGATTCATCGGCGCCAAGCGCGTCGGCGTGGTCACCGCCGGTAACTCCGGGCACATGGCCAAGCTGGCCGGCTTCCGCCTGCCGCTGGAGTCGCACCCGCTGCAAGCACTGGTCTCCGAGCCGATCAAGCCGATCATCGACAGCGTGATCATGTCCAACGCCGTGCACGGCTACATCAGCCAGTCCGACAAGGGCGACCTGGTGATCGGTGCCGGTATCGACAGCTGGGTCGGCTACGGTCAGCGCGGCTCGTACCCGGTGATCGAGCACACCCTGCAGGCCATCGTCGAGATGTTCCCCAACCTGTCGCGCGTGCGCATGAACCGCCAATGGGGCGGCATCGTCGACACCTCGCCCGACGCCTGCCCGATCATCACCAAGACCCCGGTCAAGAACCTGTTCTTCAACTGCGGTTGGGGAACGGGCGGCTTCAAGGCGACCCCGGGTTCGGGCAACGTCTTCGCTGCGAGCCTGGCCAAGGGCGAAATGCACCCGCTGGCCGCGCCGTTCTCCATGGACCGTTTCTACAACGGCGCACTGATCGACGAACACGGCGCTGCTGCCGTCGCCCACTAACCGGAGACACCGTCATGTTGTATATCTTCTGTCCCCACTGCGGCGAGCTGCGCTCCGAAGAAGAGTTCCACGCCTCGGGCCAGGCGCACATCGCCCGTCCGCTGGACCCCAACGCCTGCTCAGACCAGGAATGGGGCACCTACATGTTCTACCGTGACAACCCGCGCGGTATTCACCATGAGCTGTGGGATCACGTTGCCGGCTGCCGTCAGTACTTCAACGTCACCCGCAACACCGAGACCTACGAGATCCTGGAAACCTACAAGATTGGCGAGAAGCCGCAGGTCAGCGCCCGCGAACACACACCTGAGCGCTCGGCGGCCGTAAACGAACGGGGAGTCAACGTATGAGCCAGACCTATCGCCTCGCCAGCGGCGGCCGTATCGACCGCAGCAAGGTGCTGAACTTCACCTTCAACGGCAAGACCTACCAGGGTTATGCCGGCGACAGCCTGGCCGCTGCGCTGCTGGCCAACGGCGTCGACATCGTCGGGCGCAGCTTCAAGTACTCGCGCCCGCGCGGCATCATCGCGGCCGGTACCGAAGAGCCGAACGCCATCCTGCAGATCGGCGCCAGCGAAGCCACCCAGATCCCCAACGTGCGTGCCACCCAGCAGGCGCTGTATTCGGGCCTGGTGGCCACCAGCACCAACGGCTGGCCGAACGTCAACAACGACGTCATGGGCATCCTCGGCAAGGTCGGCGGCAGCATGATGCCGCCGGGCTTCTACTACAAAACCTTCATGTATCCCAAGTCGTTCTGGATGACCTACGAGAAGTACATCCGTAAAGCCGCCGGTCTTGGCCGGGCGCCGCTGCAGAACGATCCGGACAGCTATGACTACATGAACCAGCACTGCGACGTGCTGATCGTCGGTGCCGGCCCGGCGGGCCTGGCCGCTGCCCTGGCCGCTGCGCGCAGCGGTGCCCGGGTGATCCTGGCCGACGAGCAGGAAGAGTTCGGTGGCAGCCTGCTCGACACCCGCGAAACCCTCGATGGCAAACCCGCTGCCGAGTGGGTCGCCAGCGTCGTCAGCGAGCTCGAAGGCCTGCCGGAAGTGACCCTGCTGCCGCGCGCCACGGTCAACGGCTACCACGACCACAACTTCCTGACCATTCACGAGCGCCTCACCGATCACCTCGGCGACCGCGCGCCGATCGGCCAGGTACGCCATCGCGTGCACCGCGTGCGGGCCAAGCGCGTGGTCCTGGCCACCGGCGCCCACGAGCGTCCGCTGGTGTACGGCAACAACGACGTGCCGGGCAACATGCTGGCCGGTGCGGTCTCCACCTACGTACGCCGCTATGGCGTGGCGCCGGGCCGTAAGCTGGTGCTGTCGACCAACAACGACCATGCCTACCGCACTGCGCTGGACTGGCACGATGCCGGCCTGCAAGTGGTCGCCATCGCCGATGCACGCCACAACCCACGCGGTTCGCTGGTCGAGGAAGCACGTGCCAAGGGCATCCGTATCCTCACCTCCAGCGCCGTGATCGAAGCCAAGGGCAGCAAGCACGTCACTGGCGCCCGCGTGGCGGCCATCGATGTGCAGGCGCACAAGGTCACCAGCCCAGGCGAAACCCTCGAGTGCGACCTGATCGCCACGTCCGGCGGCTACAGCCCGGTGGTTCACCTGGCCTCGCACCTGGGCGGTCGCCCGGTGTGGCGTGACGACATTCTCGGCTTCGTGCCGGGCAATGCCCCGCAGAAACGCGAATGCGTCGGCGGCATCAACGGCGTCTACCCGCTGGGCGATGCCATTGCCGATGGCTTCGAAGGCGGCGTGCGCGCAGCCACCGAGGCCGGCTTCAAGGCCACCGTCGGCACCTTGCCGAAAACCGTGTCGCGCAAGGAAGACGCCACCGTGGCGCTGTTCCAGGTGCCGCACGACAAGGGCACCGCCCGTGCGCCCAAGCAGTTCGTCGACCAGCAGAACGACGTCACTGCTGCAGCCATCGAGCTGGCCACCCGCGAAGGCTTCGAGTCGGTCGAGCACGTCAAGCGCTACACCGCGCTGGGCTTCGGTACCGACCAAGGCAAGCTGGGCAACATCAACGGCCTGGCCATCGCCGCCCGTTCGATGGGCATCACCATCCCGCAGATGGGCACCACCATGTTCCGCCCCAACTACACGCCAGTGACCTTCGGCGCGGTAGCGGGTCGTCACTGTGGCCACCTGTTCGAGCCCGTCCGCTTCACCGCCTTGCACGCCTGGCACGTGAAGAACAGCGCCGAGTTCGAGGACGTGGGCCAGTGGAAGCGTCCGTGGTACTTCCCCAAGGCCGGTGAAGATATCCATGCCGCCGTGGCCCGCGAGTGCAAGGCCGTGCGCGACAGCGTCGGCTTCCTCGACGCCTCGACCCTGGGCAAGATCGACATCCAGGGCGCGGATGCGCGCGAGTTCCTCAACCGCGTGTACACCAACGCCTGGACCAAGCTGGATGTGGGCAAGGCCCGTTACGGCCTGATGTGCAAGGAAGACGGTATGGTCTTCGACGACGGCGTCACCGCCTGCGTCGGCGAGAACCACTTCATCATGACCACCACCACCGGCGGCGCTGCCCGCGTCCTGCAGTGGCTGGAGCTGTACCACCAGACCGAATGGCCGGACCTGAAGGTGTACTTCACCTCGGTCACCGACCACTGGGCCACCATGACCCTGTCCGGTCCGAACAGCCGCAAGCTGCTCAGCGAGCTGACCGACATCGACATGGACAAGGAAGCCTTCCCGTTCATGACCTGGAAGGAAGGCAACGTCGGCGGTGTACCGGCTCGGGTGTTCCGTATCTCCTTCACCGGTGAGCTGTCGTACGAAATCAACGTGCAGGCCAACTACGCCATGGGCGTGCTGGAACAGATCATCGAGGCAGGCAAGAAGTACAACCTGACCCCGTACGGCACCGAGACCATGCACGTACTGCGCGCCGAGAAGGGCTTCATCATCGTCGGTCAGGACACCGACGGCTCGATGACCCCGGACGACCTGAACATGAGCTGGTGCGTGGGCCGCAACAAACCGTACTCGTGGATCGGCCTGCGTGGCATGAACCGTGAAGACTGCGTGCGCGAGAACCGCAAGCAACTGGTCGGGCTCAAGCCGGTGGACCCGAATGTCTGGCTGCCCGAAGGCGCCCAGTTGGTGTTCGATCCCAAGCAGCCCATTCCGATGGACATGGTCGGCCACGTCACCTCCAGCTACAAAGCCAACTCCCTGGGCTATTCGTTCGCCATGGGTGTGGTCAAGGGCGGCCTCAAGCGCATGGGCGAGCGTGTCTACTCGCCGCAGGCCGATGGCAGCGTGATCGAGGCGCAGATCGTGTCTTCGGTGTTCTTCGATCCGAAAGGTGAGCGGCAGAACGTCTAAGGACTTTGGAAGACCGCACCGGACCCTGTGGGAGCGGGCTTGCCCCGCGATGCGAGGGTGGCCTCCCGGCCCCATCGCCCACAGGTTCGGTGTCGTTCCTGGCACAAGAATTCAAGGCAGGTAAGAAATGAGCGCTATCAACGTCTTCCAGCAAAATCCCGGCAGCGAGGCCAAGGCCCAGTCGCCGCTGCACCATGCCGATCTGGCCAGCCTGGTCGGCAAAGGCCGCAACAACGCAGGCGTGACCCTGCGCGAACGCAAGTTCCTCGGTCACCTGACCCTGCGTGGCGATGGTCACGACGCCGAATTCGCCGCCGGTGTGCACAAGGCCCTGGGCCTGGAACTGCCGGTGGCCCTGACCGTCGTCGCCAACGACGAGATGTCGCTGCAATGGGTCGGCCCGGACGAATGGTTGCTGATCGTCCCCGGCGGTCAGGAACTGGCCGTCGAGCAGAAACTGCGCGCGGCCCTCGAAGGCCAGCACATCCAGGTGGTCAACGTCAGCGGCGGGCAGAGCCTGCTGGAACTGCGCGGCCCGAACGTGCGCGACGTGCTGATGAAGTCCACCAGCTACGACGTACACCCCAACAATTTCCCGGTGGGCAAGGCGGTCGGCACGGTGTTCGCCAAGTCGCAACTGGTGATTCGCCGCACGGCTGAAGACACCTGGGAGCTGGTGATCCGCCGCAGCTTCTCCGATTACTGGTGGCTGTGGCTGCAGGACGCCTCGGCCGAGTACGGTCTGGCCATCGAGGCCTAAGGAGCGCAGCACATGAGTCGGGCACCGGATACCTGGATTCTCACCGCCGATTGCCCGAGCAAGCTGGGCACGGTGGATGTGGTGACGCGCCATCTGTTCGAGCAGAGCTGCTATGTCACCGAGCACCATTCCTTCGATGACCGGCTGTCGGGGCGCTTTTTCATCCGCGTCGAGTTCCGTGCGCCGGAGGGCTTCGATGAAGAGGCCTTCCGTGCCGGCCTCGGCGAGCGCAGCGCCAGCTTCGGCATGGCCTTCGAGCTGATCGCGCCAAATCATCGCCCCAAGGTGGTGATCATGGTGTCCAAGGCCGACCACTGCCTGAACGACCTACTCTACCGTCAGCGCATCGGTCAGCTGGGCATGGAGGTGGTCGCGGTGATTTCCAATCATCCCGACCTGGAACCGCTGGCGCACTGGCACAAGATCCCCTACTACCATTTCGCCCTCGACCCGAAAGACAAGCCGGGTCAGGAGCGCAAGGTGATCAAGGTGATCGAGGAAACGGGCGCGGAGCTGGTGATCCTCGCCCGCTACATGCAAGTGCTGTCGCCGGAGTTGTGCCGTCGTCTCGACGGCTGGGCGATCAACATCCATCACTCGCTGTTGCCTGGATTCAAGGGCGCCAAGCCCTACCACCAGGCTTACAACAAGGGTGTGAAGATGGTCGGCGCCACGGCGCACTACATCAACAACGACCTGGACGAAGGCCCGATCATCGCCCAGGGCGTCGAGGTGGTGGACCACAGCCACTACCCCGAGGACTTGATCGCCAAGGGGCGTGACATCGAATGCCTGACCCTGGCGCGGGCGGTGGGGTATCACATCGAGCGGCGGGTGTTCCTCAACGCCAATCGCACTGTCGTGCTCTGATCGGTCTCATCGCAGGACAAGTCGCCGCGCTCACAGGAATGCCACGGGTTTCGAATCCGCTGAACGCCCTGTGGGGGCGGGCTTGCCCCGCGATGGGCTGCACCGCTTTCGACCTGCCGTAAACAGGCATCCCTCTGTCGCATCCAGTCAGTGCAGCGACACCCATCAGGCCCACAATTCCCCCATTCCAGTAACGCATGCCGCCCATGGATGGCGGCGCTTCAACCACCGCTGCATAAGTACAAATCAAGCGAGGTAAGAGCATGTCTGGTAACCGTGGAGTGGTGTATCTCGGCGCAGGCAAGGTCGAGGTGCAGAAGATCGACTACCCCAAAATGCAGGACCCACGCGGCAAGAAGATCGAGCACGGCGTGATCCTCAAGGTGGTTTCCACCAACATCTGCGGCTCCGACCAACACATGGTCCGTGGTCGCACCACCGCTCAGGTCGGCCTGGTCCTGGGTCATGAAATCACCGGTGAAATCGTCGAGAAAGGCCGCGACGTAGAGCGCATGCAGATCGGCGACCTGGTCTCGGTGCCGTTCAACGTAGCCTGCGGTCGCTGCCGTTCCTGCAAGGAAATGCACACGGGCGTGTGCCTGACCGTCAACCCGGCTCGCGCTGGCGGCGCCTACGGCTATGTCGACATGGGCGACTGGACCGGTGGCCAGGCCGAGTACGTGCTGGTGCCCTATGCCGATTTCAACCTGCTCAAACTGCCTGAGCGCGACAAGGCCATGGAGAAGATCCGTGACCTGACCTGCCTGTCCGACATCCTGCCCACCGGCTATCACGGCGCCGTCACCGCAGGCGTCGGCCCGGGCAGCACCGTCTATGTGGCCGGTGCCGGTCCGGTCGGTCTGGCAGCGGCCGCCTCGGCGCGCCTGCTGGGTGCGGCCTGCGTGATCGTGGGCGACCTCAACCCGGCGCGTCTGGCCCATGCCAAGGCCCAGGGCTTCGAGGTGGTCGACCTGTCCAAGGACACCCCGCTGCACGAGCAGATCGTCGACATCCTCGGCGAGCCGGAAGTGGACTGCGCGGTCGATGCGGTGGGCTTCGAGGCCCGCGGCCACGGCCACGAGGGCGCCAAGCACGAGGCCCCGGCCACCGTGCTCAACTCGCTGATGCAAGTCACTCGCGTGGCCGGCAGCATCGGTATCCCGGGCCTGTACGTGACGGAAGATCCAGGTGCGGTAGACGCTGCGGCGAAGATCGGTGCGCTGAGCATCCGCTTCGGCCTGGGCTGGGCCAAGTCGCACAGCTTCCACACCGGCCAGACGCCGACCATGAAGTACAACCGCCAGCTGATGCAGGCGATCATGTGGGACCGGATCAACATCGCCGAAGTGGTGGGTGTGCAGGTCATCAGCCTGGATCAGGCGCCGGAAGGCTATGGCGAGTTCGATGCCGGCGTACCGAAGAAATTCGTCATCGACCCGCACAAGACCTTTAGCGCTGCCTGACGGTCACTAGGCCGCTCGGCGGTCATGCTGTTCATCCAGGGCTATCGGTTAGTCCAGGGTCAGCAGCATGATTTGCCCTGCGGCCTTTTGCTGTCTGTCTGTGGCTGGCCGCTTTCATGAAGCCTGCTGCCCACCCCGGAACAAACCCCCGACCCTCCAGTCCAACGCCTCGTTTCCCAGGCCATCCCGGCCGACGAGGTCCGCGCAATGAAAGCCATCACTCTGGCAACCCTGATGACCCTGGCCGCAAGCCCGGTGTTCGCCTTCAATCTCAATGACGCCGCCGATGTGGTCTCCGCGCTGCAAGGGCCGAATCAGAAGACCGAGGCGCCGGCGCCTCAAGCCAACTTGCTCAATACCTTGGGTCGCGATCTGAAGATCACCCCCGAACAGGCCGTCGGCGGCGCGGGTGCCATGCTGGGCCTGGCACGCAACAACCTGAGCAAAGCCGATTACGGCCAGTTGACCCAGGCCGTGCCGGGCCTTGACCAGTTGACTGGGGCCAATGCCTTGGGTGGATTGCAGGGACTGGACGCCTTGCTTGGCAAGGGCAGTGGGCATCAGTCGGCGCTGAGCAGCGCGCTGGGCAATGTGGAAAACCGCAACGACCTGGACAGCGCGTTCAAGGCGCTGGGCATGGACACCGGGATGATCGGCCAGTTCGCGCCGCTGATCCTGCAGTACCTGGGTCAACAGGGCGTGGCTGGGTCGCTGCTGCAGAACCTGAGTAGCCTGTGGACGACACCTGCGCGCACGGTGCCGTCAGTCTGAGGGCTGCGCGATTCAGCGCAGTTCGGCGCGCAGTTGCTCGATGCGCTGGTCCTTGTCTTCCCACAGCTGGTTCACCCAGGCCTGAACCTTCTGCCGGAACACCGGATCGCTCTCGTAGTCGCCTTCGCACAGTGCCGGGTCCAGCTCGCGCACGCGGATATCGATGATCACCCGCTCGATGCTGCCATTGAGCAGCGCCCAGAACCCCGGTGCCTTGTTCCCCGGATAGACGATGGTCACATCGAGCAGGGCATCGAGCTGCTGGCCCAGGGCCGCCAGCACGAAGGCCACGCCGCCGGCCTTGGGCTTGAGCAGGTGGCGATAGGGCGACTGCTGCTCAGCGCGCTTGGCCTCGGTGAAGCGGGTGCCTTCGAGGTAGTTGACCACGGTCACCGGCTGGCGCTTGAACAGCTCGCAGGCCGCTTTGGTGATTTCCAGGTCCTTGCCTTTGAGCTCGGGGTGCTTCTCCAGGAAGGCCTTGCTGTAGCGCTTCATGAACGGATAGTCCAACCCCCACCAGGCCAGCCCCAGCAGCGGCACCCAGATCAGTTCTTTCTTGAGGAAGAACTTGAAGAACGGCACCCGCCGGTTGAGGCTTTCGATCAGCGCCGGGATATCGACCCAGCTCTGGTGGTTGCTGATGCACAGGTAGGAGGTGTGCGGGTGCAGTTCGTCGACGCCGCGAATGTCCCATTGGGTGGGAATGCACAGGGCGAAGATGGCCTTGTCGATTTCCGACCAGGTCTCGGCGATCCACATCACCGCCATCGAGGCGTAATCGCGTCCACGTCCGGGCAGCACCAGCTTGAGCAGGGCAAAGACCAGCAAAGGGCAGATCAACACCACGGTGTTGAGCAGCAGCAGGGCGGTGGTGAGAATGCCGGTCAGCAGGCGACGCATAGATAAACTCTTGTTGTGTGAAATTTCTGGTTGGCAATGATAAGCAGGCCAACGCCTTACGCCAAACGCCCGTTGCTCGACGGCACGGACAAATGTTTCACATTATGTGGGGTAGGTTAGAGGCAGCGGCAAGTTGCTAGCGGCAAGCGGCAAGACAAAGCCGTCGCACCCTGTCCAGCTTGCAGCTTGCAGCTGAAGCCCCCTCCGTTCGACCTCAAGGAAATGTGTTCTGTGAAATCCATGCTTGCTCTCCTTTCACTGCTCGCGCTGCCGGTCATGGCGGCCGAGCCGACCCTGTATGGCCGCTACGAGTACATCAAGCTCCCCGAGATCGGCCAGACCCTCAAGGCCAAGATGGACACCGGTGCGTACACCGCCTCGCTGTCGGCCAAGGACATCGAGACCTTCACCCGTGATGGCGAGGACTGGGTGCGTTTCCGCCTCGCCACCAAGGATGCCGATGGCAAGGTCTACGAGCACAAGGTGGCGCGCATCAGCAAGATCAAGGCCCGTGTCGGCGATGACGAGGACGAGGACGAACCCTCTGAGGCCGCGCGCCGCCCGGTAGTGGACCTGGAGCTGTGCCTGGGCGACGTCAAGCGCACGGTCGAGGTCAACCTCACCGACCGCAGCAACTTCAACTACCCGCTGCTGATCGGCGCCAAGGCCCTGCGCGAGTTCAAGGCCGCCGTGAACCCCGCCCGCCGCTACACCGCCGATAAGCCGGGCTGCTGATGCAGCAGCTGCAAGCGGCAAGCGGCAAGCGGCAAGCGGCAAGAAAAAAGCGGATCGGTATAGGCTCGCACGCAGCGCTTTTTCTTGAAGCTTGTCGCTTGCAACTTGAGGCTGCCAATGCAGCAGCTTTGAGCTGCAAGCTTCAAGCTGCAAGAAAGAGCGGATCGGTATAGGCTCGTGCGCAGCGCTTTTTCTTGAAGCTTGAAGCTTGTGGCTTGAAGCTTGTGGTTTGCAACCCGAGGCTTTCCCGTGCCGCACATCCTCATCGTCGAAGACGAATCCGCCATTGCCGATACGCTCGTTTATGCCCTGCAGGCCGACGGGCACAGCACCACCTGGGTGAGCCTGGGTGGGCAGGCGCTGGAGCAGATGCGCCTGCGGCCGGCCGATCTGGTGATCCTCGACATCGGGCTGCCGGACATCAGCGGGTTCGAGACCTGTCGGCAACTGCGGCGCTTCAGCGAAGTGCCGGTGATGTTTCTCAGTGCCCGCGACAGCGAGATCGACCGCGTGGTGGGCCTGGAGATCGGCGCCGACGACTACGTGGTCAAGCCGTTCAGCCCGCGTGAGGTCAGTGCGCGGGTGCGGGCGATCCTCAAACGCATGGCCCCGCGCGTGGAGGCGAGCGCAGCGGTGGCTGCGTTCGAGGTCGATACCCTGGCCATGCGCATTCTTTACCAAGGCCAGGCGTTGACGCTCACGCGCCATGAGTTCCGCCTCCTGCAATGCCTGCTCGAGCAGCCACGGCGGGTGTTCAGCCGCGAGCAATTGCTCGACGGCCTGGGCGTGCCGTCCGATGTCGGCTATGAGCGCACCGTCGACAGCCACATCAAGAGCCTGCGCGCCAAGCTGCGTCAGGTGGTGCCTGAGGCAGAGCCGATCCAGACCCATCGCGGGCTGGGCTACAGCTACAGCCCGGACCACACCTGATGCGCCTGGGTATTCGCATCTTTCTGGTGTATTTCCTGTTCGTCGGGCTGTCGGGCTACTTTCTGCTCAACACCGTGCGCGAGCAGATTCGCCCGGTGGTGCGCCAGTCCTCCGAGGAAACCCTGGTGGACACCGCCAACCTGCTGGCCGAGATCGTCCATGACGACGTCAAGGCTGGCACGCTTGGACAAAGTCATCTGCCGCAGGTGATGAAGTCCTACGGGCAGCGCCGCCCTGGCGCCGAGATCTGGGGCTTGGCGAAGAATCAGGTCAGCCACCGCATCTATGTCACTGACGCCCAAGGCATCGTCTTGCTCGATTCCAGCGGTCAGGCGCTGGGCCAGGACTACTCGCGCTGGAACGACGTCTACCTGACCTTGCGCGGCCAGTACGGCGCCCGCTCGACCCGCAGCGACCCAAACGACGAAAGCACTTCGGTGATGCATGTGGCGGCGCCGATCCTCGACGCAGGGCGCATCATCGGCGTGGTGACCGTGGCCAAGCCCAACAGCTCGCTGCAACCCTACATCGACCGTTCCGAGCGGCGCTTGCTGGCGCTCGGCCTGGGCTTGATCGTGCTGGGCCTGCTGGTGGGCGCGGCGTTGTCCTGGTGGCTGGCGCGCTCGCTGCGCCGACTCACCCGCTATGCCCAGGCCGTCAGCGAGGGCCAGCGCGCGGCGCTGCCGCACTACAAAGGGGGCGAGTTGCTGCAGTTGGCCACGGCGGTCGAGCGCATGCGCACGCAACTGGAGGGCAAGGCGTATGTCGAGCGCTACGTGCACACCCTGACCCACGAGTTGAAGAGCCCGCTGGCGGCGATTCGCGGCGCATCGGAGCTGCTACAGGCGCCGATGGCCGACGAGCAGCGCGCCCGCTTCGCCGGCAATATCGAGCGCGAGAGCGAGCGTTTGCAGCAGATGATCGAGCGCCTGCTGAATCTGGCGCGGGTCGAGCAGATGCAGACGCTGGAGGATGAGCAGCAGGTCTCGGTGGCGCTGCTGATCGAAGACATGCTGCACAGCTATGCGCCACGTATCGAGAGCGCCGCTGTGCAGGTCGCCCAGCAGGTGCCGCACGGCCTGCGCTTGCTGGGCGACCCCTTCCTGTTGCGTCAGAGCCTGGCCAACCTGCTGGATAACGCCCTGGACTTCACGCCGCCGGGCGGTGCGCTGGTGTTCGCCCTGGAGCGTGCAGGCGAGCGCGTGGCCCTGAGTCTGTTCAATCAGGGCGAGCCCATTCCGGATTACGCCCTGGAGCGGGTCAGCGAGCGCTTCTATTCACTGCCGCGGCCGGGCACCGGGCGCAAGAGTACCGGCCTGGGGCTGAACTTCGTCGCCGAGGTGATGCACCTGCATGGCGGCACGCTGGCTGTCGACAACGTCGAAGGCGGTGTGCGGGTTCGCCTGTGGCTGCCGATGCGACGCATCAGCTGACACCCCAACTCCACACACTCTCCACAGAACCTCCCCATTGGCTCCACGTGCCGGGCGCAACCTGCCGTCCATCACCCTCGGAGTCCAACCCCCATGAACAAGACCCTCGGTTTCAAGCTCGGCCTGATCGGCGTGCTGATGCTGTTGTTGCTCATTCCCCTGCTGATGATCGGCAACCTGATCGACGAGCGCCAGAACCTGCGCGACAGCGTGTTGCAGGACATCGCCCAGCGCTCGAGCTTCGACCAGCAGATCAGCGGCCCGCTGCTGGTGGTGCCCTATCGCAAGTTGCAGCGGCGCTGGATCGAGAAGGACGGCAAGCGCGTCGAGGAAACCAGCTCCATCGCCGGTCACCTGTATTTCCTGCCGGAAACCTTCGACGTGCAGAGCCAGGTGGATACCGAGCTGCGCGCTCGCGGGATCTATCAGGCGCGGCTGTTTCATGCCAAGAACCAGATCGGCGGGCGCTTCAAGCTGCCCGCGCGCTGGGGGATCGAGAAAGACTTCGACGACTACCGTTTCGACACCCCGTTCGTGGCGGTGGGCGTCAGCGATATCCGCGGCATCGAGCATGCCACCGAGTTCAGCTTCGACGGCCAGCGCCTGCCGTTCGAGGCCGGGACCGGTCTGGACTGGATGAGCGGCGGCCTGCATGTCGCCCTGCCGCAGCTCGACGGTGAGCAGGCCCGCGCGTTCGACTATGGTTTCGACCTCGGCCTGCAGGGCACCGGGCAACTGCAGGTGCTGCCCGTGGGCCGCAGCAGCCGGGTGCAGATGCACGCCAACTGGCCGCACCCCAGCTTCATCGGCAGCTACCTGCCGGCCAGCCGCGACATCGACGCCAACGGCTTCACCGCGCACTGGCAGACCTCGATTTTCGCCACCAACCTGGAAGACGCCTTGCGCCAGTGTGCCGAGTCCGACAAATGCGCAGCGTTCAGCGAGCGCACCTTCGGCGTGAGCTTCGTCGACCCGGTGGACCAGTACCTCAAGAGCGAGCGGGCGATCAAATACGCGCTGCTGTTCATCGCCCTGACCTTTGCCGGCTTCTTCCTGTTCGAGGTACTGAAGAACCTCAGCGTGCACCCGGTGCAATACGTGCTGGTGGGGGTGGCGCTGGCGCTGTTCTACCTGCTGCTGCTGTCGTTGTCGGAGCACCTGGGCTTTGCCCTGGCGTATGCGCTGTCGGCGGCGGCCTGCGTGCTGTTGATCGGTTTCTACCTGAGCCATGTGCTGCACAGCCTCGGCCGCGGAATCGGCTTCGCGGCCGGACTGGCGGCGCTGTACGGGCTGCTCTATGGCCTGCTCAGCGCTGAGGACTATGCGCTGCTGATGGGCTCGCTGCTGTGCTTCGGTCTGCTGGGCGTGTTCATGGTGCTGACCCGCCGGCTGGACTGGTCGCGGGTGGGGAGGGGCGCATGAGGGAGGACAAGGAGATCGGGAGCTGGTTGGCGCTGCGGGTGGGGTTGTTGTTTGCGCTCAGACGCAGGCCACTGCGGCTGAAACGCCCCTGATGGTGTTCACTCAAGCGATGTATGGCTGGGATTGGGGCTGCTGTGCAGCCCATCGCGACACAAGGCCGCTCCTACAGGGTCCGGACAGCCTCATGTTTCAGGGATTACGCGCACGTTGTGGGAGACCTAGGCCACTGCGGCTGAAAGGCCTCTGATGGTGTTCACTCAAGATAGGTATGGCTGGGATTGGGGCTGCTGTGCAGCCCATCGCGACACAAGGCCGCACAGGGGGTGCGCAGCATCATGTTTCAGGGTTTACGCGGACGTTGTGGGAGCGGCCTTGTGCCGCGAAAGGGCCGCGAAGCGGCCCCATCTTACTTCTGCTGTCAGGCCACCGGCACGGTAGCGAGCATCGAGGGTCGCTGGCTCACCTCGGCATACCAGGCCGCCAGCCCTGGCTGTTGCTCGCGCCAGCCGAACGCAGGCTGGCGCAGGTCCAGATAACCCAGTGCACAGGCCACGCCGATGGCGACGATGTCGAAGCCCGAGGCGATTTCCGCCAGGTGCTGCTGTTCCAGGTTCGCCAGGCTGCGACGGATCTTCTGCGATTGTGCCTGCAACCAGCCGTCCCACTGTTTGTCTTCGGGACGCAGGAAGCTTTCGTAGCGGCTCGACACCGCCGCGTCGAGGATCGCATCGGCCTGTGACGCCAGGGTCAGGCGCCGCCAGCGTGCCGAGCCCTCGCGCGGAATCAGGGGCTGGCCGACGTGCTGGGTGTCGAGGTATTCGCAGATCACCCGGCTGTCGTGCAGCACCGTGCCGTCGGTCAGGCGCAGGGCCGGGATCTTGCCGATCGGGTTGTCCTGGTCGAGTTGCGCATCGCCATTGACCGGGCTGATGTTGACCGCCTGCAAGGTCACGCGCGACAACTGCCCGGTTTCGTGCAGCACCAGCATGACCTTGCGCACGAACGGCGACAGCGGCGAATGAAACAGCACCATGCCCACGGTTCAGTTGCCTTGCAGGCTGGGTGGCAGGCAGACGCCCGTGCCGCCGATGCCGCAGTACCCTTCCGGATTCTTGGCCAGGTACTGCTGGTGATAGGCCTCGGCGAAGTAGACCGTCGGCGCCTGCTCGATCTCGGTGGTGATCTGGCCGAAACCGGCCTTGTCCAGCTCGGCCTGGAACGCTTCACGGCTGGCCTTGGCCTGCTCCAGTTGTTCGGGCGAGGTGCAGAAGATCGCCGAGCGGTACTGGGTGCCGACGTCGTTGCCCTGGCGCATGCCCTGGGTTGGGTTGTGCAACTCCCAGAACATCGCCAGCAGTTCGCGGTAGCTGACCTTGTCCTTGTCGAACACCACCAGCACCACCTCGGTGTGGCCGGTCAGGCCCGAGCACACTTCTTCGTAGGTGGGGTTGGGGGTGAAACCGCCGGCATAGCCGACCACCGTGCTGACCACGCCGTCGCGCTGCCAGAAGCGCCGCTCCGCGCCCCAGAAACAGCCCAGGCCGAAGATCGCGAAGTCGACGTCCTGGAAGAACGGGCCGAGCAGCGGCGTGCCTTCGAACACGTAGTGGAACTCAGGCAGCGCCATCGGCGTTTCACGGCCGGGCAGGGCCTGTTCGGCGGTGGGCAGGACGTTTTTGTTCACCAGGATTTCCGAGCGCAGGACCATGGAAGGCTCCTCTGTTTGGCAATGGGACAGTGCGATGGGCTGATCGCCGACAATTGCGCGATCAACTGCGAATAGACCTATAGTGCCCGAGCTTTGAGCGGCTGTCAGGCCACCGGACCGCGTGGGTAGCGCTTGAGCTTGTCGACCAGCTCGCGGCCGGGGATCGGCCGGTCGAACAGGTAGCCCTGGCCGACATCGCAACGGTGGCGACGCAGGAAGGCCAGTTGCTCGGACGTCTCGATGCCTTCGGCGACCACCTTGAGCTTGAGGTTGTGGGCCATGGCCACCACCGCCGAGGTGATCTCCATGTCGTCCTGGTTGGCCGGAATCTCGCTGATGAAGCTGCGATCGATCTTGATGATGTCGATGGGAAACTTCTTCAGGTAGCTCAGCGACGAGTAACCGGTGCCGAAGTCATCCATGGCCAGGGTCAGCCCCAGCTGCTTGAGTTCGTCCAACTGGCGCCGCGTGTCCTCGGTGGCCTCCAGCAGCAGCCCTTCGGTCAACTCCAGCTCCAGCAGGTGCGAGGGCAGGGCTTCTTCCTTGAGGATGGTGCCAATCGAGCTGACCAGCTCGGGATCGGAGAACTGCTTGGGCGACAGGTTGATCGCCACGTGCAGGTTGCCCAACCCGGCCTCGCGCAGCTCCTGGCTCATGCGGCAGGACTGGCGCACCACCCACTTGCCGATGGGGATGATCAGCCCGGTTTCCTCGGCCACGCTGATGAACTGGTCCGGGCGGATCATGCCGCGTTCCGGGTGGTTCCAGCGCAGCAACGCTTCGAGCCCCAGCAGACGCCCGCTGCGCAGGCACAGCTTGGGTTGGTAGAACACTTCCAGCTCGTTCTGGGTCAGCGCGCGGCGCAGGTTGTTCTCCACGAACAGCTTGTAGCTGGCCTCGGCGTTCAGCACTTCGGTGAAGATCTGCACCTGATGCTTGCCGTTGGCCTTGGCCTTGTGCAGCGCCAGGCCGGCGTTTTTCATAAGGGTCTGCGGATCGGCGCCGTGCAGCGGTGCGCAGGCCAGGCCCACGGAGGCGGTGACGTTGATCAACTGGTTGTCGACGAACATCGGTTTGTCGAGGGTGCGCAGCAGTTGCAGCGCCACGGCCTGACCGTCTTCCAGGCTGGTGTCGTCGAGCAGCACGGCGAACTCGTTGCTGGCGAAGCGCGCCAGGCTGCCACCACTGTTCAAACTGTTGCGCAGGCGTCGGGCGAGGCTGATCAGCAGCTTGTCGCCGGTCTGGTGGCCGAGGCTGTCGTTGATGCGCTTGAAGTTGTCGATGTCCACCAGCAGCAGGCAGATGGGAATGCTGCCCTCGCGGGCGAAGCGTTCGTCGAGGCTGCGGATGAACGCTGGGCGGTTACCGAGGCTGGTGAGGTTGTCGGTATAGGCCAGCCGCTCGATGCGCTGCTGGGCGAGCTTGTTCTGGGTGACGTCCTCGTAGATGCCGATGTAGTGGGTCAGCTCGCGATTGTCGCCGTACACCCTGGAAATCGACAGTTGTCCCCAGTAGGGCTCCAGGCTCTTGCGCCGGCTCTTGAACTCACCCTGCCAACTGTTGCCGGCAGCCAGGCTGGAGGGTGGGTCGAAGATCAGGTGGCTGAGGTTCTCCAGCGCCGGCAGTTCGGCCAAGTGATGGCCTTGGACTTCCTCGGTGCTGTACTGGGTGATGGCGGTGAAGCTGGGGTTGACGTACTCCACCACGCCGTCGCGGTTGACCAGCAGGAAGGCACTGGCGCTCTGTTCCACCGCGCGCTGGAACAGGTGCAGGGCACTGGTGGCGGTGCGCCGGTTGTGGTTGGTGATGACCTGGGCGAACTGGTCGGCCAGCTCGCCGGCGAAAGCGATCTCGTCGGATTGCCAGGCGCGCGGCTGGCCGGTCTGCTCCAGGCACAGCACGCCGACCACCTGACCGTCGACACGGATGCTGGCATCGAGCATGGCGTTGTCGAGGGTGTTCGACAGGCCTTGCACCAGATCGCGGGTGCGCGGGTCGTGACTGGCATTGTGCGCGTCGATGGCGCGGCTGGCGTGCAGCGCCTCGAGGTAGTCGGGGTAATGGCTGGCGTCGATCGGCTGCGGTAGGCGGTGGGCCTGTTCGCCCTGATACCAGGCGGTGATCGGCTCCAGGCGCTGTTCGTTGAGGTACCAGATGCTCGCGCAGTCGAGTCGATAGATCTCGCAGGCGCTGCGGGTGATCAGCTCGGCGGCTTCGAGCAGCGAGTTGCTGGCACTGTAGCGCTGGCGCGCCAGGCGCAGGATCAGGTCCTGCTGGGCGCGGACCCGCTCCAGGTGTTCGAGTTGTTCCTGCTGGGCGCGCTGGTTGAGCTGCAGGGCCAATTGCAGGTGGCTGTTGCGCGACTCCAGAGCGTTGGCATCCTGGGTCGAGAGGTCTTCGACCTGATCGTCGAGCACCGTCAGGTAGCCGCGCAGCAATTGACGGTTGTGCTGGGCATAGGCTTCGCCGGCTTCGAGCACGCGCAGCGGACCGCGAGCACCGTGCAGGGTGTAGCGCACCCGGTAGTGCTTGCGCCGGGCCAGTTGGCGCTGGATCTCGTCGTGCAACTGATAACGCGCCTCGGGTTCCATGAGGCTGGCGTAGGGCGAGCCGACCAGCGCGCAGAGCTCGGCGGCGGGCAGGCCGAACTGGCGGTCGCAGGCCGGATCCAGGTACAGCATCGCCCAGCTCGCTTCGTTCAGCCGCTCGTAACGCAGCATGCCGAGCCGCGAAGGCACGGGTAACTGCGTCACGACCTCGGCCGCCACACAGCTGGCGACATCGGGTTGGCTATTCATCGAGAACTCGCTTGAACAAGGCGGTTGGCGCGGACTGCCGCAGAGGTGCGACGACGCGTTGAGCAAGGGTGCATCATGTCCCCTGAGCTGGCAAGCGGCCATAATACGGGCTTTGTCGGGTTATCGGCGGGGGCGCAGGAATCTGAAGCACGGGGCCGCATGGACAGCCTGCAAAAAAAGCCCCGCCAGAACATGGCGGGGTTGAGGTACGAGCGTGGCAGCTCGAAATCGATGCCCGCCTCCCCAGCGAGGGGAGGCGGTTGCTGCGTTACAGCAGCAGGGTGCGGATGTCCGCCAGCAGGTCGCTCAGGCGCTTGGTGAAGCGCGCGGCGGCGGCACCGTTGATCACCCGGTGATCGTAGGACAGCGACAGCGGCAGCATCAGCTTGGGCTGGAAGGCCTTGCCGTCCCAGACCGGCTGGATGGTGGCCTTGGACACGCCGAGGATCGCCACTTCCGGTGCGTTGACGATCGGGGTGAAGCCGGTGCCGCCAATGTGACCGAGGCTGGAGATGGTGAAGCAGGCGCCCTGCATGTCGTCGGACGACAGCTTCTTGTTGCGCGCCTTCTCGGCCAGTGCGGCCGCTTCGCCAGCCAGTTGCAGCAGGCTCTTCTGGTCGACGTTCTTGATCACCGGGACCAACAGGCCGTCCGGGGTGTCCACGGCGAAGCCGACGTTGACGTACTTCTTGCGGATGATGGCCTTGCCGCTTGGCGCCAGCGAACTGTTGAAGTCCGGCAGCTCCTTGAGCAAGTGGGCGCAGGCCTTGAGCAGCAGCGGCAGCACGGTCAGCTTGACGCCGGCCTTTTCCGCCACGGCCTTCTGCGCAACGCGGAAGGCTTCCAGCTCGGTGATGTCGGCCGAATCGAACTGGGTCACGTGGGGCACGTTCAGCCAGCTGCGGTGCAGGTTGGCGGCGCCGACCTGCATCAGACGGGTCAGGGCGACTTCTTCGACTTCGCCGAACTTGCTGAAGTCCACGACCGGGATCGGCGGGATGCCAGCACCGCCGGTCGCGCCGCCTGCGGCAGGCGCTTCCTTGGCTTTCTGCATCATCGCCTTGACGTAGACCTGCACGTCTTCCTTGAGGATGCGGCCGTGCGGGCCGGTCGGGCTGACGGCGCCCAGCTCGACACCGAATTCACGGGCCAACTGACGCACGGCAGGGCCGGCGTGGACCTTGGCGTTGCTGGCAGCGGCAGGTGCGCTGGCAGCCGGCGCAGGTGCCGCCGCTTGGGCAGCGGCCGGCGCGGGCGCTGCGGCTGGGGCGGCTTCGGTCTTGGCGGCAGCGGGTGCTTCGGCCGGGGCCGCAGCGGCTGCCGGCGCAGCACCGGCCACTTCCAGCTTGAGGATCAGGTCACCGGTGCCGACTTCGTCGTCCAGCTTGGCGATCACTTCCTTGACCACGCCAGCGGCGGGGGAAGGGATCTCCATGGACGCTTTGTCCGACTCCAGGGTGATCAGCGACTGGTCGGCTTCGACGGTGTCGCCCGCCTTGACCAGCACTTCGATGATCTTGGCCTTGCCCGACGAGCCGATGTCCGGCACGTGGATGTCCTGCACGCTGGCTGCCGCAGGGGCAGCCGCTGGCGCTGGAGCGGCCTGTTCGGCCGGCTTCTCGGCAGCTGCGGGGGCGGCTGCGGGTTTTTCCTCGGCGGCGGCCGCCTCAGGCGCCGCAGCGGCGCCCTCGGCTTCCAGCACCAGCAGTTCGTCGCCTTCTTTCAGGCGGTCGCCCAGCTTGACCTTCAGTTCCTTGACCACGCCAGCCTTGGGAGCTGGAATTTCCATGGAGGCCTTGTCCGACTCCAGGGTCAGCAGGCTCTGGTCGGCCTCGATGCGGTCGCCGACCTTGACGAACAGCTCGATGATTTCACCTTCACCGCTGCCGATGTCAGGTACGCGAATGAGTTCGCTCACTTAAAAATACTCCTCAGCAGTCCAGTGGGTTGCGCTTGTCCGGATCGATGCCGAACTTGACGATGGCGTCAGCCACAACCTTGGGTTCGATCTCGCCGCGGTCAGCCAGGGCTTCCAGGGCAGCCAGCACCACGAAGTGGCGGTCGACTTCGAAGAAGTGACGCAGCTTCTTGCGGCTGTCGCTGCGACCGTAACCGTCGGTACCCAGGACCTTGAACTCTTTGCTCGGCACCCACTGGCGGATCTGCTCGGCGAACAGCTTCATGTAGTCGGTGGAGGCGATGACCGGCCCTTTGCGGCCGCTCAGGCACTGCTCGACGTAGGTCTGCTGTGGCTTCTGGCCAGGCTTGAGGCGGTTGGCGCGTTCCACGGCCAGGCCGTCGCGACGCAGTTCGTTGAAGCTGGTGACGCTCCACACGTCGGCACCGACGTTGAACTCTTCACGCAGGATCTTCGCTGCCTCGCGCACTTCGCGCAGGATGGTGCCCGAGCCCATCAGCTGCACGTGGTGTGCGGCGTCGCGGGTGTCTTCTTCGAGCAGGTACATGCCCTTGATGATGCCTTCCTCGGCACCGGCCGGAATGGCAGGCTGCTGGTAGGATTCGTTCATCACGGTGATGTAGTAGAAGATGTCCTGTTGCTCTTCGGTCATCTTCTTCATGCCGTCCTGGATGATCACCGCCAGCTCGTAGCCGTAGGTCGGATCGTAGGTACGGCAGTTCGGAATGGTGCCCGCCATCATGTGGCTGTGACCGTCTTCGTGCTGCAGGCCTTCACCGTTGAGGGTGGTACGGCCGGCGGTACCGCCGATCAGGAAGCCACGGGTGCGGCTGTCGCCAGCGGCCCAGGCCAGGTCGCCGATACGCTGGAAGCCGAACATCGAGTAGAAGATGTAGAACGGCAGCATCGGCTGGTTGTGGCAGCTGTACGAGGTACCGGCCGCGATGAACGACGACATGGCGCCGGCTTCGTTGATGCCTTCCTCGAGGATCTGGCCCTTCTTGTCCTCGCGGTAGAACATCACCTGGTCTTTATCGACAGGCTCGTAGAGCTGACCGACCGAGGAGTAGATGCCCAGCTGACGGAACATGCCTTCCATACCAAAGGTACGGGCTTCGTCCGGGATGATCGGCACGATGCGCTGGCCGATTTCCTTGTCCTTGACCAGCTGCGCCAGAATACGCACGAAGGCCATGGTGGTGGAGATTTCGCGGTCGCCCGAGCCGTCCAGGATCGCTTTGAGCGTTTCCAGTGGCGGGGTCGGCACGCTGAAGCTCTTGGCGCGACGCTGCGGCACGAAGCCACCCAGGGCGGCGCGACGCTCGGCCAGGTACTTGGCTTCGGCGGAGCCTTCCTCAGGCTTGAAGAACGGCAGGTTCTCGAGCTCGGCGTCCTTGACCGGGATGTCGAAGCGGTCGCGGAATTTGCGCAGGCTGTCGACGTCGACCTTCTTGGTGTTGTGCGCGGTGTTCTTGGCTTCGCCAGCACCGGTGCCATAACCCTTGATGGTCTTGGCCAGGATGACGGTCGGCTGTTCCTTGTGGTTCACCGCCTGGTGGTAGGCCGCATACACCTTGTACGGGTCGTGGCCGCCACGGTTGAGCTTCCAGATCTCGTCGTCGGACAGGTCTTCGACCATGGCCTTGAGCTCTGGGGTGTTGAAGAAGTGCTCGCGCACGTAGGCGCCGTCTTTGGCCTTGTAGTTCTGGTATTCGCCGTCGATGACTTCGTCCATGCGGCGCTGCAGGGCACCGTTGGTGTCCTTGGCCAGCAGTGGGTCCCAGAAGCGACCCCAGACCACCTTGTTGACGTTCCAACCACCGCCACGGAACACACCTTCGAGTTCCTGGATGATCTTGCCGTTGCCGCGCACAGGGCCGTCGAGGCGCTGCAGGTTGCAGTTGATGACGAAGATCAGGTTGTCCAGCTTCTCGCGGCCGGCCAGGGAGATCGCGCCCAGGGATTCCGGCTCGTCGCACTCGCCGTCGCCCATGAAGCACCAGACTTTCTGCTTGCCGGCCGGGATGAAGCCACGGGCTTCCAGGTACTTCATGAAGCGTGCCTGGTAGATGGCCTGGATCGGACCCAGACCCATGGATACGGTCGGGAACTGCCAGAAGTCAGGCATCAGCCAGGGGTGCGGGTAGGAGGACAGGCCATTGCCGTCCACTTCCTGGCGGAAGTTGTTCATCTGGTCTTCGTTGATGCGACCTTCGAGGAAGGCGCGGGCGTAGATGCCGGGGGAGGCATGGCCCTGGAAGAAGATCAGGTCGCCGCCGTGTTCTTCGGTCGGGGCCTGGAAGAAGTAGTTGAAGCCGATGTCGTACAGGGTGGCGCTGGAGGCGAAGCTCGAGATGTGTCCGCCCAGGTCCGAATCCTTCAGGTTGGTACGCATGACCATGGCCAGAGCGTTCCAACGCACCATCGAGCGAATGCGGCGTTCCATGAACAGGTCGCCAGGCATGCGTGCTTCGTGGGTGACAGGGATGGTGTTGCGGTATGGCGTGGTGATGGCATAGGGCAGCTGCGAACCACTGCGGGTGGCCAGCTCGCCCATACGGGTCATCAGGTAATGAGCGCGGTCTTCGCCTTCTTTGTCGAGGACCGACTCCAGGGCATCCAGCCATTCCTGGGTTTCGATAGGATCGAGGTCTTGCATGGCTTGCTCCAGGGCGGAAAGGCAACCAGAATCGGAAGCCTGAGTTTGCGACTGGCCTTTTGGGCAGACGTCGTGAATTCTTGGATTTGCCGGAGCGTCTTCCGGCGCCGTGTAGTTTTACTACAAATGCTTCGGCATTTCATGCTTTTGAGCAGACATGGGAGTAGTAACACTACAGGAATGCGGCATGTGGCCGCCTTCCGGGTTGTGGAGAAAATCGTTCCTCGTGGTTGGATTTGCACGCTAGTGCGAGGTTTGCTGGTGAATCGTACCAATGATTCGTATTTTTCAGCTATTTACCACTTTTGTATGACAGTCCAACCTTGGCGCTTCTCCCCCTCCACCGCGACTACCCCTCCTTTCACGCCGATCAAGGATAGACCATGCGCCTGCCTTTGCCGTCCGATCTGCCCGCCGCCTTGCAACCGCTGGTCGCCCGTAACCGCCAATTCCTGCGCGAGGCCCTGGCGGCACACGCCGACCTCGACCCTGCCGTCTTGAGCGATGCCCACTGGGCTCAGTTCGACCAGGTCGCTGCCGCCAGCGAGTTCGTGCTCGAGCAGGTGCAGCGCGAGCCAGGCATGCTGCTGGAGCTGGTCGCACGCGGTGAGTTGGCGCAGGGTTATGCCCCCGGACAATTACGCAGCCATATAAAGGCAGCGGCCGACGCGGCGCAGAGCGAAGACGAGCTGGCGCGCAACCTGCGCCGTGCGCGCAACCGCCAGCAGGTGCGGATCATCTGGCGCGACCTCAGCCGTCAGGCCGACCTCGGCGAGACCTGCCGCGACCTCTCGGACCTGGCCGACGCCTCGATCGACGAAGCCTACCAGTGGCTGTACCCGCGTCACTGCCAGCAGTTCGGCACGCCCATCGGCAGCCGCAGCGGCCAGCCCCAGCACATGGTGGTGCTGGGCATGGGCAAGCTGGGCGCGGTGGAGCTGAACCTGTCCTCGGACATCGACCTGATCTTCGCTTTCCCGGAAGGCGGCGAGACCGAGGGCGTCAAGCGGGCACTGGACAACCAGGCGTTCTTCACTCGCCTGGGCCAGCGGCTGATCAAGGCGCTGGACCCGGTCACCGTCGACGGCTTCGTGTTCCGTGTCGACATGCGCTTGCGCCCCTACGGCTCGGCCGGCGCCCTGGTACTGTCGTTCAATGCCCTGGAGCAGTACTACCAGGACCAGGGGCGGGACTGGGAGCGCTACGCGATGATCAAGGCGCGGGTGGTGGCGGGCGATCAGCAGGCCGGTGCGCAGTTGCAGGACATGCTGCGGCCCTTCGTCTACCGCCGCTACCTGGACTTCTCCGCCATCGAGGCGCTGCGCACCATGAAGCAGCTGATCCAGCAGGAGGTGCGGCGCAAGGGCATGGCCGACAACATCAAGCTCGGCGCGGGCGGCATCCGCGAGGTGGAGTTCATCGCCCAGGCGTTCCAGTTGATTCACGGCGGGCGTGACCTGAGCCTGCAGCAGCGCCCGTTGCTGAACGTTCTCGCCACCTTGGAAGGCCAGGGCTACCTGCCGCCGGCGGTGGTCAGCGAGCTGCGCGATGGCTACCGCTTCCTGCGCTATACCGAGCACGCCATCCAGGCCATCGCCGACCGGCAGACACAGATGCTGCCGGACGCCGAGCTGGACCGCGCGCGCATCGCCTATATGCTCGGCTTCGCCGACTGGGACGCCTTCCACGCGCAATTGATGCATTGGCGCGGCCGCGTCGACTGGCACTTCCGCCAGGTGATCGCCGACCCCGACGACGAGGAGGGTGAAGGCGAGCTGGTGGTCGGGGGCGAGTGGTCGCCGTTGTGGGAGCAGGCCCAGGACGAAGAGGCTGCCAGCCGGCAGCTCGAGGAGGCCGGTTTCAAGCAGGCCGGCGAAGCGTTGCGGCGGCTTTCGGTACTGCGCACCAGTCCATCGCTGCGCTCGATGCAGCGCCTCGGTCGCGAGCGTCTGGATGCCTTCATTCCGCGCTTGCTGGCGCAGACCGTCGAGCACCAGGATCCGGACCTGGTGCTCGAGCGCGTGCTGCCGCTGGTGGAAGCGGTGGCGCGGCGTTCGGCCTACCTGGTGCTGCTCAGTGAGAACCCGGGGGCACTGCGCCGCCTGCTGACGCTGTGCGCGGCCAGTCCCTGGATCGCCGAGCAGATCGCCCGTTTCCCGCTGTTGCTCGACGAATTGCTCAACGAAGGGCGGCTGTTCAGTCCGCCGCTGGCGCCGGAGTTGGCCTCGGAGTTGCGTGAGCGTCTGACCCGCATTCCCGAGGACGACCTGGAGCAGCAGATGGAGGCGCTGCGGCATTTCAAGCTGGCCCACAGCCTGCGCGTAGCGGCCTCGGAAATCAGCGGCAACCTGCCGCTGATGAAGGTCAGCGACTACCTGACCTGGCTCGCCGAAGCCATTCTCGACCAAGTGCTGGCCCTGGCCTGGCGTCATACCGTGGCCCGCCACGGTCAACCCAAGCGCAGCGACGGCAGCCTGTGCGCGCCGAGCTTCATCATCGTCGGCTACGGCAAGGTCGGCGGTATCGAACTGGGGCACGGCTCGGACCTTGACCTGGTGTTCATCCACGACGGCGACGCCAATGCCGAGACCGACGGCGCCAAGCCCATCGACGGCGCGCAGTTCTTCACCCGCCTGGGCCAGCGCATCATTCACCTGCTGACCACCCAGACCAACTCCGGCCAGCTCTACGACGTCGACATGCGCCTGCGCCCCTCCGGCGCGTCGGGGTTGCTGGTCAGCTCGCTGGGGGCCTTCGAGCGCTACCAGCAGCAGGAAGCCTGGACCTGGGAGCACCAGGCCCTGGTGCGCGCCCGGGTGCTGGTGGGCTGCCCGCAGGTGGGCGCCGCCTTCGAACGCGTGCGCGCGGCGGTGCTGGGCAAGCCCCGCGAGCTGGACACGCTGCGCGCGCAGGTGAGCGAGATGCGCGCCAAGATGCGCGCCAGCCTGGGCAGCAAGGCGACGGTCGCCGGCACCGCCGACAACGCCTTCGAGCCGGGCCAGCCGTTCGATATCAAGCAGGATGCCGGTGGTATCGTGGACATCGAATTTATGGTGCAATACGCCGCTTTGGCCTGGTCCCACGAGCACCCGGCCCTGCTGCGCTGGACCGATAACATCCGCATTCTGGAAGAGCTCGAACAGGCCGGGTTGATGCCCGCCGCAGACGCCGTGCTGCTGCGCGAGGTGTACAAGACCTTCCGCTCGGCCTCGCACCGCCAGGCCCTGCAGAAGCAGGCCGGGGTGATCGATGCCGGACAGTTCGTCGATGAGCGTCGCCAGGTGCGGCGGATCTGGAGCGAGCTGGGCCTGTAGCCGGGGCGGCCTGTCAGGCGCGAAGGTCCATGGCGCAGCACCGGTGATACACTGTCCGCCAAATAGCCTGAATATAAAGAGGGGAGGCCAGGTTGAAACGCAGCCTGCAGCCTCCCCGACTGTTTCTGGATAAAGCATGAGAATACTGATCATCGGACCCAGCTGGGTCGGCGACATGGTGATGGCACAGACCCTGTTCCAGTGCCTGCGCCAACGTCATCCCGAATGCGTGATCGACGTGCTGGCCCCCGAGTGGAGCCGGCCGATCCTCGAACGCATGCCCGAGGTGCGCCAGGCCTTGAGCTTCCCGCTCGGCCACGGTGCGCTCGAGCTGGCCACGCGGCGACGTATCGGCAAATCGCTGGCCGGCCAGTACGACCAGGCCATCCTGCTGCCCAATTCGCTGAAGTCGGCGCTGGTGCCGTGGTTCGCCGGCATCCCCAAGCGCACCGGCTGGCGTGGCGAGATGCGCTACCTGCTACTCAACGACGTGCGCAAGCTCGACAAGGCGCGCTACCCGTTGATGATCGAGCGCTTCATGGCCCTGGCCTTCGAGCCGGGCGCCGAATTGCCGCAACCTTATCCACGTCCGAGCCTGCGCATCGAAGCCGCCAGCCGAGAGGCTGCGCTGGCCAAGTTCGGCCTGCAGCTCGACCGTCCACTGCTGGCACTGTGTCCGGGCGCCGAATTCGGCGAGGCCAAGCGCTGGCCGGTGGAGCACTATGCCGCCGTGGCCGAGGCGATGATTCGCCAGGGCTGGCAAGTGTGGTTGTTCGGCTCGAAGAACGATCACCCGGTCGGCGAGCAGATCCGCGAGCGCCTGATCCCAGGGCTGCGCGAAGAGTCGTGCAACCTGGCCGGCGACACCTCGCTGGCCGAGGCCATCGACCTGATGTCCTGCGCCGATGCCGTGGTGTCCAACGACTCCGGCCTGATGCACGTCGCCGCCGCCCTGAATCGCCCGCTGGTGGCGGTCTACGGCTCCACCTCGCCGGGCTTCACGCCGCCGCTGGCCGATCAGGTCGAAGTGGTGCGCACCGGCATCGAATGCAGCCCTTGTTTCGACCGTACCTGCCGCTTCGGGCACTACAACTGCCTGCGCCTGCTCGAGCCGCAGAAGGTCATCGCCGCCCTGCACGGTCTGGCCGCGCCGGGCCTGATCGATACCCGTGTCGAGGTCGACTAAGTGCGGGTACTGATCATCAAGACCTCGTCGCTGGGCGACGTGATCCACACCTTGCCAGCCCTCACCGATGCGGCCCACGCCGTCCCCGGCATCCGCTTCGACTGGGTGGTGGAGGAGGGTTTCGCCGAGATTCCCAGCTGGCATCCGGCGGTGGATCAGGTCATCCCGGTGGCCATTCGGCGCTGGCGCAAGAACCTCTGGCAGACCCTCAAGAGCGGCGAATGGAAGGCCTTCAAGCAGCGCGTGCGCGAGCGCCGTTACGACCTGGTGATCGACGCCCAGGGGCTGGTCAAGTCGGCCTGGCTGACGCGTCTGATCAAGGCGCCGGTGGCCGGGCTCGACCGCTACTCGGCGCGCGAAGGCCTGGCCAGCCGATTCTACGACCGGCGTCTGTCGGTGGCCGTGGGTCAGCATGCGGTGGAGCGTGTGCGCCAACTGTTCGCCCTGGCCCTGGCCTACGACCTGCCCGAGGGGCTCGGCCAGTACGGCCTGGATCTCAAGCGCCTGCAATTGCCGCCCACCGCCCCCTACGTGGTGTTCCTGCATGGCACCACCTGGGCCACCAAACACTGGCCTGAGGCCTACTGGCGCGAGCTGGCCGAGCGCATGGGGCGGCGTCGCATGAAGGTGGTGCTGCCCTGGGGCAACGCCGCCGAACAGGCGCGCGCCGAGCGCATCGCCCAGGGCTTGGAGCACTGCCAGGTACTGCCCAAGTTGAACCTGGCAGGCGTGGCCCGCATTCTGGCGGCGGCCAAGGCCTGCGTCGCGGTGGACACCGGCCTCGGCCACCTGGCCGCCGCGCTGGATGTGCCGACCATCTCCCTGTTCGGCCCGACCAACCCTGGCCTGACCGGCGCCTACGGACGCGCGCAGATCCATCAGGCCAGCGACTTCCCCTGCGCCCCCTGCCTGCAGAAGAAGTGCACCTACAAACCGAGCGCCGAGGACCTGCGCCGGTTCGATCTCAAACGCGAGTGGCCGTTGTGCTTCACTCGCCTGAATCCCGAGCATGTGGCGGGCCGCTTGAGCGCGCTGCTGCTGGCTGAGGATGTTCGTTGATGCAACTGGCTTTCGTGCTTTACAAATATTTCCCCTTCGGTGGCCTGCAGCGCGACTTCATGCGCATCGCCCTGGAGTGCCAGCAGCGTGGCCACCAGATCCGTGTCTACACGCTGATCTGGGAAGGTGATGTGCCACCGGGCTTCGACGTGCGGGTGGCGCCGGTCAAGGCGCTGTCCAATCACCGGCGCAACGAGAAACTCAGTGCCTGGATGGCCGAGGACCTGGCCCGAGAGCCGGTCGACCGGCTGATCGGTTTCAACAAGATGCCGGGGCTGGACGTGTACTACGCCGCCGACGGCTGCTTCGAAGACAAGGCCCAGACCTTGCGCGGTGGCCTGTACCGGCGCTGGGGCCGCTACCGGCACTTCGCCGAGTACGAGCGCGCGGTGTTCGACCCGCACGCCAACACGGAAATCCTGATGATCTCCGAAGTGCAGCAGCCGCTGTTCATCAAGCACTACGGCACGCCCCTCGAGCGTTTCCATCTGCTGCCGCCAGGTATTTCCCAGGACCGCCGGGCGCCGGCCAACGCGGCAGACATCCGCGCCGCGTTTCGCCAGGAATTCGGCCTGGGCGAGGACGACCTGCTGCTGGTGCAGATCGGTTCGGGTTTCAAGACCAAGGGCGTGGACCGCAGCCTCAAGGCCCTGGCCGCGCTGCCGGCGAACCTGCGCAAGCGTACTCGGCTGATGGTCATCGGCCAGGACGACCCCAAGGTGTTCCAGTTGCAGAGCGCTACCCTTGGCCTGGGCGATCAGGTGCAGTTCCTCAAGGGGCGCAGCGACATTCCCCGCTTCCTGCTCGGTGCCGACCTGCTGATCCATCCGGCCTACAACGAGAACACCGGTACGGTGCTGCTCGAAGCGCTGGTGGCCGGCCTGCCGGTGCTGGTTTCGCAGGTGTGTGGTTACGCCCATTACATCGCCGAGGCCGACAGCGGGCTGGTGCTCGACGAGCCGTTCGAGCAGTCGCAGCTCGACGCCTGCCTGCAGCGCATGCTCGACGACCCGCAGGCGCGTGCCGACTGGGCGCGCAATGGCCTGGCCTTCGCCGCCTCGGCCGATCTGTACAGCATGCCTCAGCACGCCGCCGACGTGATTCTCCAGGAGCGCGCATGAAACTGATGCTGGCCGAACCGTTCAAGCGCCTGTGGGCCGGGCGCGATCCCTTCGAGGCCGTCGAGGCCTTGCAGGGCGAGGTATACCGCGAACTGGAAGGGCGTCGGACCCTGCGCACCGAGGTGGCCGGCGCGGGCTACTTCGTGAAGATTCACCGCGGCATCGGCTGGGGCGAGATCTTCAAGAACCTGTTCAGCGCCAAGCTGCCGGTGCTGGGTGCCGGCCAGGAATGGCGAGCCATCGAACGCCTGCATCAAGCCGGAGTGCCGACCATGACCGCGGTGGCCTATGGCGAGCGCGGCGCCAATCCTGCGACCCAGCATTCGTTCATCGTCACCGAAGAACTGGCGCCTACCGTCAGCCTGGAAGACTTCAGCCTCGACTGGCGCCGTCAGCCGCCGCCACCGGCGCTCAAGCGCGCCCTCATCGCCGAAGTGGCGAAGATGACCGGCACCATGCACCGCGCCGGGGTCAACCACCGCGACTGCTACATCTGCCACTTCCTGCTGCACACCGACCGCCCGGTGACGGCGCAAGACTTCAAACTGTCGGTCATCGACCTGCACCGCGCACAGACCCGCGCCACAATCACCCGTCGCTGGCGCAACAAGGACCTGGCCGCCCTGTACTTTTCGGCACTGGACATCGGCCTGACGCGTCGCGACAAACTGCGCTTTCTCAAAGGCTACTTCCAGCGCCCGCTGCGCCAGGTGCTGGCCGAGGAAGCCGCGTTGCTCGCCTGGCTGGAGCGCAAGGCGCGCAAACTCTACGACCGCAAGCAACGCTATGGGGATGCGCTCTGATGGCGAGTTGGACATTGGCGCCGGACTACGCGTGGCTGGCCGCCGACTTCGGCAGCCTCGAGGCGGTGTTCGCCCTGGAAGGCGAACGCCTGACCCGCGACCCGCTCAGCGAGGTCATCCGCGTCGAGCGCGAGGGCGTCAGCTATTACGTCAAGCGCTACACCGGGGCCGGCAAGCACATGCGCCGCTTCTTCGGACGCCCTCGTATCAAGGCCGAATGGCAGAACCTCAAGCAGTTCGCCAAGTGGGGCATTCCCACCGCCGAAGTGGTGGCCTGGGGCCTTGAGCGCAAGGGTCTTGCGTTCGGCCGTGGGGCGATGATCACCCGCGAGCTGCCGCGCACCGAGGATCTGTCGGCACTGGCCGATCGCAACGATCCACGCCTGGCGGACCGTGCCTGGGTCGATCACATCAGTCGCCAACTGGCCCGGCACACCCGGGTGATGCACAACCACCACTTCGCGCACAACGACCTGAAGTGGCGCAACCTGCTGGTGGACGACCAGGCCACGGTGTTCTTCATCGACTGCCCGACCGGCGACTTCTGGCGCGGTTTCATGCTGCGTCATCGACTGATCAAGGACCTGGCCTGCCTGGACAAGGTGGCCAAGTACCACCTGTCCGCCACCCAGCGTCTGCGTTTCTACCTGCAGTACCGCGGGCACACCCGACTCAACGCGCGCGATAAGCGGCGTATCCGTCAGGTGGTGAGCTTTTTCGAGGGAAGGGAATGACCGATTACCTGGCCAGCGCCGAAGCGGCGCTGCTGCAACGCCATGGCCTCGACGATTTCGAGGCGCTGTGGGCGCTGCAACTGGAGGCCGTCGACGAGCCCAACACCGGGCGCGGCGGCTGGAGCAGCGTGTTCCGCCTGGAACTCGAGGGCAAGGGCTATTACCTCAAGCGCCAGAGCGACTACCTCACCCATACCCTGCACCGGCCGTTGGGCGAGCCCACCTTCGCTCGCGAATTTCGCAATATCCAGCGCTATCAGGCGCTCGGCATCCCGGCTTTGCAGGCGGTGTTCTACGGTGAGCGCAAGCAAGGTGGCCAGCATCGGGCGATCCTGATGAGCCGTGCGCTGGACGAGTGGCGCGACCTGGACAGCCTGCTGCTGCAATGGCCGCAGCTCGATCCCGCGCAACGCCAGGGCGTTCTCGGTGCCTGTGGCGAACTGGCGCGCACGCTGCACGGCGCCCGTCAGGTGCATGGCTGTTTCTACCCCAAGCACATTTTCCTGCGCGAGCGCCGGGAAGGTTGGCAGGCGCAATTGATCGACCTGGAAAAGACCCGGCCGCTGCTGCTCGGTCGCCGTGACCGTCTCAAGGACCTGGAACCGCTGCTGCGTCGTGCGCCGGTGTGGAGCGAGGCGGACTTGCGTCACCTGCTCGCCGCCTACCTGGCACAACCGGCCGATAGCCCGCCGGTGTCTGCCTGGTTGCAGCGCCTGAGCACACGTCGTCGTGAAAAAGAGGCCCGTTGATGCGCCTGTCCGAATTGAAGAACGCCGGGCGCAGCCCGACTCTGCCCGTGAACGTGATCCTCGAGGATGCCGCTGGCAGCGCCGAACTGCAGCTGTTCAGCCTGCTGCGCGTGCTGCCTGGCCAGCGTTACGTCGGCGCCGGCCTGTGGCGCGGCACGCCGGTGCTGGCCAAGTTGCTGGTGGGCGGCAACGCTGCGCGACATTTCCAGCGCGAACTGGACGGCGTGCGCCTGCTGGCCGCCCAGGGCCTGGTCACACCGCGCCTGCTGGCTGATGGCCTGAAAGACGGCGAAGGCGGCTGGCTGCTGTTCGAGTTCCTGGAGCACGCCGAAAGCCTGGGCGCTGCCTGGGCCAAGGTCGAGCACCTGCCGATGCTTGCCGATGAGCAACATGCCGTGCTCGGCGAAGCGTTGACGGCGGTGGCGCAGATGCACGCCAAAGGCCTGTGGCAGGAAGACCTGCACCTGGACAACCTGCTGCGCCACGACGGTCGCCTGTACCTGATCGACGGCGCCGGGATCAAGGCCGAGACGCCGGGTCAGCAGTTGTCGCGTCAGCGCGTGCTGGAAAACCTCGGGGTGTTTTTCGCTCAGTTGCCCAAGCGCTTGCAGCCGTTCATCGAGGAAGCCCTGGTGCATTACCTGCTGGCCAACGCCGAGCATGCGCTGCCGCTGGAGGCACTGCAAAAGCAGGTCGACAAAGTGCGCACCTGGCGCCTGAAGGATTACCTGGACAAGGCCGGGCGCGACTGCAGCCTGTTCAGCGTGCAGCGCAGCGTGTCAGGGCTACAGGCGATTCGCCGCGAGGACGTCGCAGCCCTTGCCCCGGCGCTGGCGCAAGCCGATGCGCTGATCGACCAGGGCCACGTGTACAAGACCGGCGGCGCAGCCAGCGTCGCGCGCGTGGACGTCGGCGGCCGTAGCCTGGTGCTCAAGCGCTACAACATCAAGAACACCGCCCACTGGTTCAAGCGTTTCTGGCGCCCGAGCCGGGCCTGGCATTCCTGGATCGAAGGCAATCGCCTGACCTTCCTCGACATCCCCACGCCGCGCCCGCTGGCGGTGCTCGAACGCCGCGTGATGGGGTTGCGCAGCACGGCCTATCTGATTACCGAATACGCCGATGGCCCTGACTTGAGCGCCTGTTTCGCGCCCTTCGTCGAGAGCGGCGAGGCGCCCGAAGAACAGGTGCAGGCGCTGATCGAGCTGATGCAGCGGCTGATCGCCGAGCGCATCAGCCATGGCGATTTCAAAGGTCACAACCTGTTCTGGCAGGACGGCCAGTGGTCGCTGATCGACCTGGACGCCATGACCCAGCACGCCACCCAGCTCAGTTTCGCCCCGGCCTACGCCCGCGACCGCGCGCGGCTGCTGCGCAACTGGCCGACCCGCAGCGCGCTGTATCAGCGGCTGGATCAGCGTCTGCCCAGGCTCACCGAGTAGGCGGGCGGCAGCGCCAGCCAGTCGCTGCTGCGCCCAGCCTGGCGCACGCGAATGCGCCATTGCTGGTCTTGCCAGCGCAGGATCGTCCAGGGCTTCACCGCTGCACCCGGCTCGCTGCGCATCAGCAGATGATAGTGGTCGCTCAGCAGGTGGGCCCTTAACGGCAAGGCATGCCCGCCGGCCAGCAGGTAAAGCCTGTCACCTGCGCGATACAGGCCGGTGGCCGACGCTTCGCGGATGCCGCTGGGTACATCGGCGAGGCGACAGTCATCGAGCAGTACCTGCAAGTCCGGCAAGCCGTCGTACCACAGCACCGGCGAGTCCACGACCCATTCACCATCCTCGCGGCGCTTGATGGGCACCTTGCTGTAAGCGTCGGGCTGACGCGGGTCGAGTACCCGCCAGCGGTAGCCATCGAAGGCGACCTGGTAGGTACGGCCGGCCGAGTCCTTGACGAAATAGAAGGTCAACCCCGGATAGGGTGAGGCCTGTTCGTAGATCCCTTCCTTGTGGACCCCATCGACCCGATAACGCAGCTTGCTGGCGTCGACTTTCAGGGCCAGCGCGGGCGGCAGCGTCAGCGGTGGCGTCGGCGGCATGCCGCGGATCGCACGGCGAACCACGGTCGAGCCGCCGATGCTGTTGATGGCGTCGTTGACATGGGTGAAGGCTTCGACGAAGTGCTTCAGCGCGCCGACACGGTCGTCCTGGCGGTAGGCTTTGGCCATGTCGAACACCGAGAGTGCCGCGCGTGCGAATGACAGTGGAGTCAGGGCGCGGTTGGACAGCACCAGGCTGACCAGGTCGAGCGTGACCCACAGCACATGCAAGCTGAACTCGCCCAACAGTTCCAATTTGGTATGGGTGCTGGCATCCACCAGTGCCAGGGCTGCATGCACTTCGGCCCGATAACGCGCCTGCTGGAAATCACCGACGATCTCCGGCGTGTTCACGCGATGGCCGAGTCGCCCGTTGAGTACCGCGCGTTCAATGGCCGCAGAGTCGGCCATGGGAAGTCGCTCCTTGAGGTAATCGCGCAACGCCGGCTTTTCACGCAGCGTGCGCAGCAAATGCCGGGCATTGCGGTATTCGCGCCAGGCGCGGCGATCTGGGGCGTCGGGGGTGTACACCACGAAGCGCTGCAGGCCGGCGATCTCGGGTGTGATCAAAAGCACGCCCATCACCGTGTGGTTGTCGATCATCCATTGGCGCACTTTCAGTCGATGGCCCAGCGCGCCGCGTTGAGCGCTGGCGGGGTGATCGATGACGGTGCGACTCCAGGCGTAACCGCGCTCGAACGGATCCTCCAGGTAGTGACCGGCATAGCGCGCCTTGGCCGCCTCGGCCTGCATGCGTGCCTGGCTGATGGCGACATGGCGCTCCTGCCGCCACTGTCCGGCTGGCGAGTCCAGCAGGTGCAGACGCAGGTACTGGCTGTAGCTTTCGCCCACGTTCAGCTCGCGCACCAGTTGCTTGACCTGCCCGGCCGTGATCTCGGGGATGGGGCTGCCGTCCTTGCGATGAACGCGTGCCGTCAACCAATAGTCCACGTCGAGCCAGGCGACGTTGAGCGCGGCCAGCTCGTCGAGGCGATAGGTGCGTGGCACCAGTTCGATGGTATCGCCCACCTGCGGCCTGCTGGCGGCGGGAATGTAGCCGCTGGTCAGGCCTGGGTGCATGACCGGGCCGCGTTGTCGCGCCAAGGTCACGCTCACATGAATCTCCAACGGATCGACATCGAATTGGTACTGATGGCGCAATCGGGCGCGCAGTTGCTGGCATGTCCAGGTGCTCAGGGCGTTCTGATCGAGGAATTGTTCGTGGCTGAGGATGCCGGGTGCCGCTGCACGGTCGATGGCGATCACCAGCTCCTGCATGGTCTGCATGATGTGGGTCAGGGCCTGGGGCGAGGCGTTCTTCAGCCAGGCGGGTGAGTTGCGCTCCAGCAGCAGGCCGTAGCGTGTCTGCAGTGCCGACTGGCTGCCGGCCCAGGGCAGCAGGTCGACGGCCTGTTGCAGTCGGCTCGCCAACTGCGCGCGGTCGAGCGGATCGCGCTGGGCGAGATCTTCCCACACCTGAGTCAAGCGTGTGCGTTGCCCGTCGATCAAGACCTGTGCCTGGGCCAGTAGCAGATCATCGCTGAACCACTCGTAGCGCAGACGCTCGGCATTGAGCGCCAGATCGCGGTCGCGGTCGCTGGCCATATGCCGCAGCAGTGGCTGGCTCTGTTGCGGGTCGTCCAGCCGCTCGCACAGCTCGACATGCAGTTCTGCCAGGTCATCGAAGGCCTCGATGCCATGGGACAGGCTGCACAGCAGTGCGTACTCGCTGGGTTGTTGCGGATCGGGCATGCGGCCCTCGGGGCCTCCCTCGACGATGACGAAAGCACCGGGCAGGTAGCTGCGCCAACTGGGGGTGCCGATGTCCAGCACGGGCCGGTACACCTGCGGGCGCGCCGCGCTGCCCAGGTGCTGACGCTGCCAGGGCAACGGCAGGCGTATGCAGGTTTCCATCAGTTCGGCGTGGTTCGAGCCCAAGGTGTGATCGCCGACGCGCAGGGTGATCTGCGCCAGCATCTGTTCACGTAGCACGGCCGTCATCCGCGCCTGGCGGGTCTGGCCGGTGGCGTCCGTGTCGAGCCAGTACTGGGCCAGGTCCGCAAAGTAGCGTTGGCGCGCACTCAGCCAGGGCAGTTGAGCGTCGGGGCTGGGTGGCGAGGCGAGCAGGTCGCTCAATTGCTGATCGAAGGCGATGAACTGCTGAAGACTCATGAGCGGCGCTCCGTGGTAGGGGAGCGTGCGAGCCTGGCGCGCCCTGCTGCGGCGCGCGCGTTAGTCGATTACCTCACTTGGCGCACAACCCGCGCGCAGCCAGATACACCGGGACGCCCAGGCCCACCCAGGCGAGCGCGTCCCAGGCCCCGTCGCCCAGCAGTGCGGCGAACAGCCCGGCGCCGCCGAGCACGGCGATGACCAGCGGCCAGGCGAAAATACGTCGCGTGCTTTGCGATCTGTGACTCATGCTGGCACCTCCCGCCGTTTGCGCTGCTTGCCCCACCACAGGTACAGGCCACTGAGCAGCACGACGATGGTCAGCAGGTCCAGCGCCGCCCAGAGGATCTGCATCGGTCGTCCGCCGTAGTCGCCGAAATGCAGCGGTTGCGACAGGCCCATGGCGTCCATGTACCAGGGACGCTCGCCGACGGCTGTCACTTGCAGCGTGCGGGCATCGATCAGCACGGGGGTGAACAGGTGCGAGGTGAGGGGCGTGGCGCCGTTCATGAACACCGCGTAGTGGTGCTCGCTGGAGAAGCGTGTGCCGGGAAAGGCGATGAAGTCCGGGCGCATGCCCGGCGCGGCTTGCTGGGCGATGCTCAGTAGCTGCGTGGCCGGGGCGCGTTCGGTCAACGGCGCGGCCTCGCGATAGGGCGCGACCATCGCGGCCAGGCTGTCGTTGCGCCAAGCGGCGATGACCAGGTCGGACAGGGCGCTGATCACGCCGGTCACGCCCACCACCAGCGCCCAGGTCAGGGTGACGATGCCAATGAGGTTGTGCAGGTCGATCCAGCGCACCCGCGACGACTTGTCGGTGCGCACCGAGGCGAAGCGCAGGCGGCGCATGAACGGCGCATAGAGCACGGTGCCGGAAACGAGGGCGACGATGAACAGCAGGCCCATGAAGGCCAGCAGCAACTTGCCGGGCAGGCCGGCGAACATATCCACATGCAAGCGCAGCAGCACCATCATCAGACCGCCATTGGCCGCCGGCATGGCCACCGCCTCGCCCGTGCGCGCGTCGAGCATGAAGGTGTGCGATGAGTTGGGATCGCTGCCCGCCGTGGCGGCAGTGATCGCCACCACGCCGTCGGGAGTGTCCTCATCGAAACCGAAATACTGCATGACCTCGCCGGGTCGATGCTGCTCGGCCTTGAGCACCAGTTGTTGCAGGTCCAGGTGAGGCGTGCCGGACGGCAGCTCGCGCAGCACGGGCGCGTCACCGAGCAGGTGTTCGAGCTCGTGGTGGAAGATCAGCGGCAGGCCGGTCAGGGCCAGCAGCAGCAGGAACAGCGTGCAGACCAGGCTGCTCCAGGTATGGATCGCCGACCAGCGGCGCAGGGTTTGGCTTTTCATCTCAGGTCCCGCAGGGGTCTTGGGCCGCGCCCTCGCGCAGCGGGTTTGCGAGGGCGCAGTCGGTCAGAACTGGTACTTGGCGCTGACCACCACGCTGCGTGGGTCACCGTAGTAGCAGTAGTAGCTGTCGCAGGTGGACAAGTAGTTCTTGTCCAGCAGGTTGGTGGCGTTGACCGCCACCGAGGCGCCCTTGAGGCTGTTGTCCAGGCGGCCGAGGTCGTAGTGCACGGCGGCATCGAACACGGTATAGGCCTTGGCCTTGCCCAGGTAGGTGTTGGCCTGGTCGCCATAGGTGTTGCCGGTGTAGCGCGCCCCGGCGCCGACGCCGAAGCCGTCGAGCACACCGCTATGCCAGGTGTAGTCGGTCCACAACGAGGCTTGCTGATTGGGCATCAGTTGCAGACGGTTGCCTTTGTAGAGGCCGTTCTGCACCTCGGATTTGGCCAGGGTGTAGGCGGCGATCACCTTGAGGTTCTCGGTCACCTCGGAGGTGGCCTCCAGTTCCAGGCCGCGGACTTTTACTTCGCCGGTCTGGCTGGTGACGGTGACGTTGCCTACGTTGTTGGTGACGGCCACATTCTTTTGGGTCAAGTCATAGACCGCTGCGCTCAGCAGTGTGTTGGAGCCTGGTGGCTGATACTTGATGCCCAGCTCCCATTGCTGACCTTCGGTGGGCTTGAGGCCGTTGGTGGGCGATACATCAGCCTTGCTGCTGGGTTGGAATGACTCGGCGTAGGACAGATACGGCACGAATCCTGAGTCGAAGACATAGCTGATCGCGGCGTTGCCGCTGAATTTCTTGTCGCGCTGGGTGTTGGTGGCGTCGCCTTGATTGCGGAACTGCGTCCCGGTGTGCACCCAGTCTTCGCGCCCGCCGAGGGTCAGGCGCCAGTTGTCGAGGGCCATCTGGTCCTGAACGTAGAGGCCGGTCTGGCGGGTCTTCTGGTCGTAATCGTAGAACGCGGTGGATCGGTCCGGGCGCTCGATGGGCAGACCATAGACCGGACGGTTGACGTTGATCGCCGGTGCGCTGCCGAAGATGGCCAGGTAGTTGTTGTTCATGCGCTGGTGGTCCAGGCCGACCAGCAGGGTATGACGGATGTTGCCGGTGTCGAAGTCGCCCTGTAAGTTGTTGTCGACGGCGAACTGGCTGATGTCTTCATCGACATTGGTGGTGCCGCGACCCGTGTTGCCCTGATTGTCCACCACCATGCCGAACCCAGGGTTGTAGCTGTTGACGGTCACGGTCTGGAAGGACAGGTCCGACTTGGTGTAGCGCAGGTTCTGACGGAACTGCCAGACATCGTTGATGCGATGCTCGAAGGCATAGCCCAGTGCGTAGTAGGTGCGGTCGTAGAAGTCGTAGTTGGGATCGCCCAGGTTCTTGTGCCGTGAAACCTTGCCGAACGGCATGTCGATCTTGGTGCCCTGAATCGGGTAGAACTGGCTGGTGACGCCGGTATCGTCCCGTGTGAACTGGCTCAACAAGGTCAGCGAGGTGTCTTCGTCGATATGCCAGGTCAGGCTCGGGGCGATGTTGTAGCGTTTGTCGTCGATATGGTCGATGGCCGTGCCGCCATCGCGCACCACGCCGCTGACGCCGTAGAGCAGGCGGCCGTCGTCGTCGATCTTGCCGGTGCTGGCGAAGTTGATCTGGCGATGGTTGTCGCTGCCGTACTGCACTTCGATTTCGTGCAGGCTTTCGGCTTGCGGGCGACGACTGACGATGTCCAGCAGCCCGCCTGGCGGGGTCTGGCCGTACACCGACGACGCCGGACCGCGTAGCAGGGCCAGGCGGTCAAGGTTCCAGGTTTCCGGTTTCGGGTTGGCATACACCCCGCGCGGCAGCGGCAGGCCGTCGAGGAACTGGGTCGGCTCGAAGCCGCGCACGCGCATCCAGTCGTAGCGGGTGTCGCTGCCGAAGCTGGAGGAGACGATGCCGGGCATGTACTTCACCGCGTCATCCAGGCTGTGAACGCCGCGGTCGCTCATCTGTTGCCGGGTGGCCACCGAGATCGAGCGGGGGGCTTCCACCAGTGCGGTGTCGGTTTTGCTGCCGGCTGCGGTGCGCTTGGCCAGGTAACCGTCGACCGGGCCCCACGCGCTTTCGCTGTCGCCGCTGGCATTCACGGTGGTTTCCGGTAGCGCCACGCTGCCCTGCGGCACACTCACCAGGCTGTAGCTGCCGGCGCTGCCCAGTTGCAGTTGCAGGCCGGTACCGCGCAGGGCGGCCTGCAAGGCCCCGACACCGTTGAAGCTGCCTTTGACCGGCGCCGAGGTGCGGCCGCTGGCCAGGCTCGGGTCCAGGGCCAGGGCGATGCCGGCTTCGCTGGCGATGCGGTTGAGCGTCGCGGCCAAGGGGCCGCTGGGCACATCATAGGTGCGTACGGCGGCCTGTTCGGCGGCGAACGCCAGCGGACCGAACACAGGGGTGGCAAGGCCGATGGCCAGGGCCATGAGGCTGGGACGCAGGTAAGACTCGACAGCGCGGGACATGCAGTGGCTCCTCGACGGATAAGTGCTGACTGCTTCCTTGCCGAGCGAACGATGAAAAGTGACAGGGCTGTTTGAAAATTTTTGGGTCGCTACAGAGGACGGGGGGAGGGTTTACCTGGCCTCGACCGTCACCCACCACGGCGTGCGCCGTTCGATCTTCACCGGCAACGCTGGTACCAGCGAGGCCAGCGCCAGGTCGGTGTCGGTCAAGGGGAAGCTGCCGCTGACCCGCAGTTGCGCTACCTTGCCGGACACGCCCAGGTGGCCGCTGCGGTAGCGGCTCAATTCGGCCACCAGGTCGCCCAGGCGCACGTTGTCCACCACCAGCATGCCGCGCGTCCAGGCATCGGCGCCGGGCTGGACCGGGCCGATCAACCCCAGCCCCTGGGCATTCATCAGCACCTGCTGGCCTTCGTCCAGCACCTGTTCGTTGCCTTGATCACGCGGTTGCGCCGCGACCCGGGCCTGCAGCACTTCCAGCCGCGTCCCGGCGGTCTCGCGCTTGACCAAAAAGCGCGTGCCCAGCGGACGCAGGCGGCCGTCGTCGGTGCGTACCCAGAGCGGGCGCGGGTCGTCGTGACCGGTTTCGACCGAAATCTCGCCCTGGTGCAGCACGATCACCCGCTGTTCGCCGGCAAAGTCGATGTCCACCGCCGTGTGGGTGTCCAGGCTGAGCAACGTGCCGTCTTCCAGGCGCAGGGTGCGCAGTTCCCCGGTGCCGGTGCGCTGGTCGGCCAGCCAGTAGCTGGGCGCCAGCGAGGGTGCTGCGCTCCAGGCCAGCAGCCCGCCGAGCAGCAGCATGCCGGCCAGCCCGCCGCCAAGCTTGCCGACCCGTTGGCGCAGGCCCGCACGCGATTGCAGCAGGGCATGGCGGGCCGGACCGGTCGCCGCGCCGACGCGCTGGTCGAGCAGGCTCAATTGAAACCAGGCACGGGCATGTTCCTCGCTGGCGGCCTGCCAGCGCTTGAAGGCATCGCGCTCATCGGCCGTGCCATCGCCGCCTTCCAGGCACAGCTTCCAGGCGATGGCGGCTTCCAGCACCTTGGCCGAGACCGGCAGGTTGTTCACGTCGGCGCTCCGTACAACGCCACATAGCATTGGCGCAGGCCTTGGGCGATGTACTGGCGCACCCGCGAGACCGAGACGCCCAGGCGCTCGGCGATCTCGGCGTGGCCCAGGCCGTCCAGGCGGTTGTACAGAAACGCCGCGCGCGCCTTGCTCGACAGTGTGCCCAGCAACCGGTCGATGGCCTTGAGGTCTTCGAGGATCAGGTGCTGCATTTCCGGGGAGGGGTGTTCGGCGCTGGGCAGCAGCGCCAGTTCGGCGAGGTAGGCCTGCTCCAGCGCGGCGCGGCGGAAGTGGTCGAACAGCAAACCCTTGGCCACGGCGACGAGGAACGCGCGCGGCTCGCGTGGCGCGCTCAACTGCTCGCGACCCAGCAGGCGCACGAAGGTGTCCTGGCTCAGGTCTTCGGCGCGCTGGCGGCAGGCGATGCTGCGCTGCAGCCAGGCCATCAGCCAGCCGCGATGGTCGCGGTACAGGCTGCCGACCAGCTCGGCATGTGGGCTGTGCACGGACGACAAGGGCGGTCCCCGAAAAGAATGCGTTAAATAACGATAATGATTCGCGATTGTGGCAGAGCTGCACCGGGGGATGCAATTGACGCTTGTCAGAATGCTCGACGTCGCCCGGCGGCTTTTACAGACCGTGAGGCTGCAGCGCGCGGCGCCGCCATTGGCGCAGCCGCTGCTCCAGTTGCAGCGGGCTATCCAGTTGCTGGCGCCGCGCCTGGCTGAACAGGATCAGCGCCAGCTCGGCGGTCACTTGGGCGTCGGCGCTGGCGTGGTGACGCGCCTGCACCTCGAGGCCGAAGCGTGCCACCCAGTCGTCCAGCCCCGCCTCGCGCAGCACCGTGTCGGGGTTGAGCATGGGCGCCAGTTCGGCGACATCGATGAACACCTGTTGCAGGCGGTAACCGAGGGTGTCCTTGAGTGCCCGGCCGAGCATGCCTTGGTCGAATGGGGTATGGAAGGCCAGCACCGGGCTGTCGCCGATGAACTCCAGCAACTCGACCAGCGCCTGGGCAGGATCGCTGCCGGCAGCCAGGGCGCTGGGGCCCAGGCCGTGGATCAGCACGCTGGCGGTGGTCTTCTGCTCTGGCCGACGCAGGGTGCGCTCGAATTGCCCACCCAGGGCGATGGCGCCGTCCTCGATGGCCACCGCGCCGATCGACAGCACCTGGTCGCGTTGCAGGTTCAGGCCGCTGGTCTCCAGGTCCAGCACCACCCAGCGCTGCTCGCGCAGCGAGCACACACCGAGCGCGGCCGGACGTGGCAGGCTGGCCAGGCGCTGTTGCAGATCGACGTCGAGCGTCGGCGTGCGCGGGCGCAGCCAGGCGAACAGTTTCACAGTTGATACCGCTGGGCCAGACTGCTTTGCAGGCGCTGAGCCTGGCGCAGCGATTCGCGCAGGATGCGCCGGTCCAGGTGATTGAGGCTGTCCGGGTCGAGGCGATTGGAGTAGGGCTGGTTGTCGCGGCTCTGGCGCTGGTGCTGCTGCATGCGAGTCTGCTGGATGAAGTGATAGGCCTCCTCGAAGGCGGCGCCGTCGAGGGCGTCGATGACCCCCTTGGCCACCAGCTGGCGCAGGCGTTCCAAGGTGTTGTTGGCGGCGATGCCGTTGGCCAGGGCCAGCAGCCGCGCACCGTCGACGAAGGGGGTGAGGCCCTGGACCTTGAGGTCGAGGGTGGCGGTCTTGTCGTTGCCCTGCCGGGTCAGCACGAAGTCGCGCAGGCGCCCCACGGGCGGGCGCTGGCGCAGGGCGTTGTCAGCCATCATGCGCTGGAAGATGCGGTTGTCCGCGACCTGCGCCAGGATGCTCTGGCGCAACTGTTCGCAACCCTGCTCGTCGCCCCACACCACGCGCAGGTCGAAATAGATGCTCGAACCCAGCAGGTTCTCCGGGCTGGCCTCGCGGATGAAACCGGCGAAACGTTGTGCCCATTCTGCGCGCGACAGGCACAGCTCGGGATTGCCGGCCATGACGTTGCCTTTGCACAGGCTGAAGCCACACTGGGCCAGATCCTGATTGATGCTGTTCGCCAACGGCAGCAGGCGCGCGCGCAACGTTTCGGCCTCGGCGGCGTCTGCGGCATCGAAGAGGATGCCGTTGTCCTGGTCGGTGTGCAGGGTCTGTTCGCGGCGGCCTTCGCTGCCGAAGCACAACCAACTGAAGGCGATCCCCGGATCGCCGTGGTCGGCCAGGGCCAGTTCGATCACCCGGCACACGGTGTGGTCGTTGAGCAGGGTGATGATCTGGGTGATCTGCGTCGAGGACGCGCCGTGGGCGAGCATGCGCTCGACCAGTTGGCCGATTTCCCCACGCAGGGTCACCAGCGCTTCCAGCCGTGGTGCGTGGCGAATGGTGCGCGCCAGGTGCACCAGATCGACGCGCTGCAGGGAAAACAGGTCGCGCTCGGAGACCACGCCGCACAGCCGCCCGTTGTCCACCAGGCAGATGTGGGCGATGTGCCGCTCGGTCATCGCCAGGGCGCCATCGAAGGCGCTGGCCTGTGGCGCGAGGAAGAAGGGCGCGGCGGTCATGTGGCGCTCGATCGGCGCATCCAGCTCTGCGCTGGCGTCGGCGATCACCTGGCGCAGGTCGCGCAGGGTGAAGATGCCGATGGGGAAACGCTGCGTATCGACGATCACGATGCTGCCCACCTGCTGCTCGTGCATCAGGCGCACGGCATCGCGCAGCGGCATGTCCGGCGGGCACACCACCGGGTGACGCATGGCCAGTTCGCCCAGTGGCGTATTCAGCGAGTACTGGGTGCCGAGGGTGTGCGCTGCGCGCTGGCGCACCTGCTGGTTGACCTGATCGAGCAGGCTGCTGACCCCGCGCAGGGCGAAGTCGCGGAACACGTCGGACAGCGAGAACACGCGGATGAACGCGGCTTTGTTCAGTTGCAGGCAGAAGGTGTCTTCGCCGGCCAGGTGCTCGGTGCGCGTGGCCCGTTCGCCGAGCAACGCGGCCAGGGGGAAGCACTCGCCGGTGGCGATCTCGAAGGTGGTTTCCACGCCGGGGCCAGTGACGTGCTGGCGCTCGCCCACCACCCGGCCCTGCTTGACGATGTAGAAGTGCTCCACGGGGCCGTCGGCGGGCTTGATGATGCTCTCGCCGCTGGCATAGAAGCGCAGTTGGCACTGCTCTACCAAGTACGACAGGTGGCCCTGTTCCATCTGGTTGAAGGGCGCAAAGCGCTGCAGGAATTGCAACGTGCCTTGAACGTTCTGCAGGACGGCTGTCCTGCCGGCCTGGGTGAAGGCGTCCTTTTTGCTCATGGGGCTGACCGTCTGCCTTATGCCGAACTATATATATCTATCTATAGGGGCGGCTTTGTTGTTGTCGAACCCCATGGTCGGCCGAGCGTCGGGGGATGCCCATTGGACGTAAGTCTAGCGGGCGAGGGCTTCGTCAAGGTTCCGACGAAAGGAAGGCCGTTACGACGGTTTCGGCGGTCTTAACAACACTGCGGGATTTTTTTGACGAGATGGCCATGGCTGAGCATGACGACATATTGAGTGACGCCGAGCGCGAGGCCCTGGCCGTGGTGAGTGCGCCGACCCCACCCAGGCCGGTGGTGCTGGTGGTGGACGACAATCCGGTGAACAGCGAGGCGTTGAGCCTGTACCTGAAAAGCCGCGGTATCGACTGCATGACGGCCGACGGTGCCGAAGAAGCGCTGTTCAAGCTGCATTACGAGCCGCGCATCGCGCTGATGATCACCGACCTGCGCATGCTGCCGGTGGACGGACTGGAGCTGATCCGCAAGGTGCGCGAGTCGGACTGCGCGCAAGTGTCGATCATCGTGGTGTCGGGCGACACCGACGTGAAGGAAGCGGTGGATGTGATGCACCTGGGCGTGCTGGACTTCCTGCTCAAGCCGGTCGACCTGGGCAAGCTGCTGGAGTTGGTGAAGACGGAGTTGCGGCTTGATTAGTCCGGCCCCGCGCGCGCAGTGAGCGCGGCGGGGCCGGAACGGCTTACAGCCCGTTGCGGGCCTTGAACTCGCGACGACGACGATGCAGCACCGGCTCGGTGTAACCGTTGGGCTGCTTGGCCCCTTCGATCACCAGTTCCACGGCGGCCTGGAACGCGATGTTGTCATCGAAGTTCGGCGCCATCGGGCGATACTGCGCATCGCCGGCGTTCTGCCGGTCGACCACCGCTGCCATACGCTTGAGGCTTTCCAGCACCTGCTCCTGGGTCACCACGCCATGGCGCAGCCAGTTGGCCAGCAACTGCGCGGAGATGCGCAGCGTGGCGCGGTCTTCCATCAAGCCGACATTGTTGATGTCCGGCACCTTGGAGCAGCCCACGCCGTGGTCGATCCAGCGCACCACATAGCCGAGGATGCCCTGGGCGTTGTTGTCCAGTTCGTTGCGGATCTCGTCGTCCGACCAGTTGCGGTCGGTCGCCAGCGGGATGCTCAGGATGTCGTCCACCGACGCCGGGGTACGGCTGGCCAGCTCGCGCTGACGTGCCTGCACATCGACCTTGTGGTAGTGCAGGGCATGCAGCGTGGCAGCGGTCGGCGACGGCACCCAGGCGGTATTGGCGCCGGACATCGGGTGCGCGATCTTCTGTTCGAGCATCGCCGCCATCAGGTCCGGCATGGCCCACATGCCCTTGCCGATCTGCGCACGGCCCTGCAGGCCGGTGGCCAGGCCCACGTCGACGTTGTTGTTCTCGTAGGCACCGATCCATTTCTCGCTCTTCATGGCACCTTTGCGCACCATGGCGCCGGCCTCCATCGAGGTGTGGATCTCGTCGCCGGTGCGGTCGAGGAAGCCGGTGTTGATGAACGCCACGCGTTCGGCGGCAGCCTGGATACAGGCCTTGAGGTTGACCGTGGTACGGCGCTCCTCGTCCATGATGCCGACCTTCACGGTGTTGCGCGGCATGCCCAGCAGGTCTTCGACGCGGCTGAAGATTTCAGCGGCGAACGCCACTTCTTCGGGGCCGTGCATCTTCGGCTTGACGATGTACACACTGCCTGAACGGGTGTTGCGGCGGCTGGTGTTGCCGTTGAGGTTATGCAGGGCGATCAGGTTGGTGAACAGGCCGTCCTGGATGCCTTCGGGCACCTCGTGGCCTTGGGCGTCGAGGATCGCCGGGTTGGTCATCAGGTGACCGACGTTACGCACGAACAGCAGCGAGCGGCCGTGCAGGGTGACCGTGCCGCCGTTCGGCGCGCTGTATTCGCGGTCAGGGTTCATGGTGCGGGTGAAGGTCTTGCCGCCTTTGCTCACGCTTTCGGCCAGGTCGCCCTTCATCAGGCCCAGCCAGTTGCGGTAGACGATGACCTTGTCGTCGGCGTCCACCGCCGCGACCGAGTCTTCGCAGTCCATGATGGTGGTCAGCGCCGACTCCATGAGGATGTCCTTGACCCCGGCGGCATCGGTGCTGCCGACCGGCGTGCTGGCGTCGACCTGGATCTCGAAGTGCAGGCCGTTGTGCTTGAGCAGCACGGCTGTCGGCGCACTGGCCTGGCCCTGGAAGCCGATCAGTTGCGCGTCGTCGCGCAGGCCGCTGTTGCTGCCGCCCTTCAGCGCCACGACCAGCTTGCCGGCGTCGATGCGGTAGGCGGTGGCGTCGACGTGCGAGCCGGCTGCCAGGGGCGCTGCTTCGTCGAGGAAGGCGCGGCCGAAGGCGATGACCTTGTCGCCGCGCACCTTGTTGTAGCCCTGGCCCTTTTCGGCGCCGCCGTCTTCGCTGATGGCGTCGGTGCCGTACAGCGCGTCATACAGCGAGCCCCAGCGGGCGTTGGCGGCGTTCAGGGCGAAGCGGGCATTCATCACCGGCACCACCAACTGCGGACCGGCCATCTGGGCGATCTCTTCGTCGACGTTTTGCGTGGTGGCCTGGAAGTCGCCTGCTGCGGGGAGCAGATAACCGATTTCCTCGAGGAATGCCTTGTAGGCCGCGGCGTCGTGGGCCTGACCCTGGCGTGCCTGGTGCCAGGCATCGATCTTGGCTTGCAGCGCGTCGCGCTTGGCGAGCAGGGCTTTGTTCTTTGGAGCGAGGTCGTTGATGATCTTCTCTGCACCGCTCCAGAACTGCTCGGCGACGATGCCGGTCCCCGCCAGGGCTTCGTCGTTGACGAAGTCGTAGAGAACCTTGGCGACCTGAAGGCCACCGACTTGAACGTATCCAGTCATTGCTTGCCTCACTCTGCTCAGCTGTTTCGCTCTTCTGTATTGAGCCTGTAGCGCTTCTCCCAACACGCGAAGTGTCCGGCCTGCCAGCGGGCTGGAGGACGGGTCGCATGGTGTCACAGGCGCCTCGGCAGACCCCCGGACGACGTTTTGTAGTCTGCGCTGGCGAATACTACATGATGCGCCAGACGCGTGAACATCAGACTAAAAGCGTCGTCCCGCGACCGCTCGGTCACTTGGGGTCACGCTAGGAAAAGGCATGTTCGCAAAAAACAGACAGATTGTTCCAGATAAATCTAAAAACGGTACACGATTTTCGGGCCGTTTCGTTTTGCTGGGGCGTTCCTGTCTGCGGCGCGTCGATCATCTGCGCTTGCGCAGGGTCAGCCAGGCATCGACGCTATAGATCGCCAGCCCTGCCCAGATAAAGAAGAAGGCCACCAGAGTGCTCGCCGACAGGTGCTCGTCGAACAGCAGCACCGCCTGCAACAGCACCAGCGTCGGTGCGAGGTACTGCAGAAAACCCAGCGTGGTGTAAGGCAGGTGGCGCGCCGCCGCGTTGAAGCACAGCAGCGGCACCAGGGTCACCGGGCCCGCGGCCATCAGCCACAGCGCTTCGCTGCTGCCGAAGAACGCCACATGCGCGCTATTGGCCTCTGGATGCAGCAGCAGCCAACCCAGGGCCAACGGCACCAGCATCCAGGTCTCCACCACCAGACCCGGCAGCGCCGCCACCGGTGCCTGCTTGCGGATCAGGCCATAGAAACCGAACGACAAGGCTAGGCCCAGCGACACCCACGGTAAGCCGCCGACCTGCCAGACCTGCTGCGCCACCCCGGCAGCCGCCAGCCCCACCGCCAGCCATTGCAGGCGGCGCAGGCGCTCGCCGAGCAGCAGCAGGCCCAACAGCACGTTGATCAGCGGGTTGATGTAGTAGCCCAGGCTGGCCTCCAGCATGCGTCCGTTGTTCACCGCCCACACGTAGGTCAGCCAGTTGGCGGCGATCAGCGTCCCGCTCAGCGCCAGGATGCCCAGGCGGCGCGGGTTGTCACGCAGTTCGCGCCACCACTGCGGATGCTTCCAGACCGCCAGCAGCAGCGCGCCGAACAGTGCCGACCACAGCACCCGGTGGACGATGATCTCCACCGCCGGCACGCTCTGGATGGCTTTGAAATACAGGGGGAACAGGCCCCAGATGATGTAGGCGCTCAGGCCCAGGATGTACCCGCGTTGCGGGTTGGCGGCTTGCATGCAGAGTCCTTGCTTGAACGACTGGGTGGGACTTTGGGGTCAGAACACTTTAAGTGGCGCTTCGTCCAGCGCGGCGATCTGTTCGCGCAGCGCCAGGATCTGATCGCCCCAGTAACGGGGCTGGCCGAACCAGGGGAAGCTGCGCGGGAACGCCGGATCGTCCCAGCGCCGCGCCAGCCAGGCGCTGTGGTGCAGTTGGCGCAGGGCGCGCAGCGGCTCGATCAGGGCCAACTGGCGCGGGTCGAAGTCATGGAACTCGTTGTAGCCGTCCACCAGTTCGGCCAGTTGCCCCAATCGTTCTTCACGGCTGCCGGCGAGCATCATCCACAGGTCCTGTACCGCTGGGCCCATGCGGCAGTCGTCCAGGTCGACGACATGGTAGACGTCGTCACGGTGCATCAGGTTACCGGCATGGCAGTCGCCGTGCAGGCGGATGGCCTGGCACGGGGTGCGTGCGTAGATCGCCTCGACCCGCGCCAGCAGATCGCGCGCGACGGACTCGAAGGCCGGTAGCAGTTCGCGGGGCACGAAGTGGCCGTCGAGCAGGGTCTTGAGCGAGGCATGGCCGAAGTTGTCCACCGCCAGGGTCTCGCGGTGCTCGAACGGCCGCGTCGCCCCCACGGCATGCAAGCGCCCGAGCAATTGACCCAGGCGGTACAACTGATCGAGGTTGCCGGGCTCCGGCGCATGTCCGCCGCGGCGCGGGAACAGGGCGAAGCGAAAACCCTGGTGGGCGAACAGGCTGCGCCCCTCATGTTGCAAGGGGGCGACGATCGGCACTTCGTGCTCGGCCAGCTCGAAGCTGAACGCATGCTCCTCGAGGATCGCCGCATCGCTCCAGCGGTCCGGGCGATAGAACTTGGCGATCAGTGGCTGCTGGCCTTCGATGCCCACCTGATAGACACGGTTCTCGTAGCTGTTGAGCGCCAGTACCCGCGCGTCGCTGAGAAAGCCCAGGCTTTCGACGGCGTCCAGGACCAGGTCGGGGGTGAGGGTGTCGAAGGGGTGGGACATGAAAGCTCCGGCAAGGGAAGGCAGGCCGATCATGGTAACCCATTGCGCTGCGGCCGACCCTGGCGCCTGTGCTCAGACCGGCACGCCCAGCAGCACGAACGAGGGGTGGAACTGCGCCCGCACGGTGCTGCCCGCTGCCAGCCCTTCCTGTTGCAGCCAAGCGGCTTCGGCGAACGCGCAGAGGGTCTGGCCTTTGCCCAGGGCCAGGCGCAGTTCGCGGGTGTCGGCCTGATCGGCGAGGATCTCTTCGACTCGCACCTGTACGCAGTTGCTGTGCGGGTCGGCCTGCGCCGTGGCGCCGAGCAGCGTGACCCAGCCGGCCTTGAGCAGCGCCACCACCGTGCTGCCCGGCGCCAGCTCCAGGCGCTCGGTACTGTCCGGGGTGATCAGCGCATCGATTTCCAGGCCGCCGCCGAGGGTCAGGGTCACGCGGTCATGGCGCCCGTCGCGCACTAGCCGGCCGACCTGTCCGCGCAACTGGTTGCGGGCACTGGTACGTAGCATCAACCGCCCCAGCAGGTCCAAGTCGCCTGGCTCATCGCTGGACTCGAGGATTTCGCTGTGCAGGGCCTGCAACCGCTGATACAGGCGCAGCACGCGCTCGCCTTCTGCCGACAGCCGCGCACCGCCACCGCCCCGGCCACCGGCGTTGCGCTCGACCAGCGGCTGCGCGGCCAGGTTGTTGAGCTCGTCGATGGCGTCCCAGGCGCTCTTGTAGCTGATGCCCGCCGCCTTGGCGGCCGCGGTGATCGAGCCTTGTTCGGCGATGTGCTGCAGCAGGCCGATGCGCTGGGGGCGGCGCAGGATGTGTTGAGCGAGCAGGGCGGGCAGTGACATGGGTGCGATGACCAGGAAGGCGATGGGGCAGAAACTTGCCTCTGCCGACCAGGCACGTCAAGCCTGCTCGGGCCTGGCCGTGCGGGCCAGGCAGTAGACATCGACGCGGCGCGCGCCGCCTTGGCGCAGCAGGCTGGCCAGCGCGCGGGCCGTGGCACCGGTGGTCAGCACGTCGTCCACCAGCGCCACATGCCGCCCTTGCAGCACCGCCTGTGGGGCGAGCGCAAAGGCCTGACGCAAGTTCTGCCAGCGCGCCTTGGCGTCGAGGCTCTGTTGCGCCACGGTGTCGCGTGGTCTCAGCAGCCAGCGCTCTTCGCAGGGGATCTGCAACGGGCCGGACAACCAGCGCGCGAGCATGCCGGCCTGGTTGAAACCGCGCTGGCGCAGCCGTCGCCTGGACAGGGGCACCGGCAGCAGGAGGTCGGGTCGGGGCAGGTCCTGGTCATAGCGGTGCTGCAAGGCGTGTCCCAGCAACTGCGCCAGCAGCCGCCCCAGCGGCCACTGCGCACGGTGCTTGAAGCGACTGATGGCGGTATCCAGCGGGAAACCGAAGTGCCATGGCGCCACCACCTGCTCGAACGGCGGCGGCCGGCGTTTGCACGGGCCACAGGTGAGGCCGCGCATCGGCAATTGCAGGGCGCAGCGCGAGCACTGCTCATCGAGCCAGGGCAGGTCGTGCTCGCAGGCCGGACAGAGTGGATAAGGCTGTTCGGCCCGTGCATCGCACAACAAACAGATATGGTTACTATTTAACCAGTTGTTGACCAGTTGTTTTAAGCGTGGTTGACAGTGCATGGGCCTTCCCTGACTATGCGCGCTATCCGTGATGCGCTGGCGGGCTCTACCTGTCCCGGCGCCTGTCAGAGCCTAGATAAGGAAACGCCGATGAGCGCCAGCGCAACTGCAACAACACGTCACGACTGGTCCCTGGACGAGGTCAAAGCGTTGTTCCAGCAACCCTTCAATGACCTGTTGTTCCAAGCCCAGATCGTCCACCGCGCGCACTTCGACCCCAACCGCGTGCAGGTCTCCACGCTGCTGTCGATCAAGACCGGTGCCTGCCCGGAAGATTGCAAGTACTGCCCGCAGTCCGGTCACTACAACACTGGGTTGGAAAAGCAGAAGCTGATGGAAGTGCAGAAAGTGCTGGAGGAAGCCGCGCGGGCCAAAGCCATCGGCTCGACCCGCTTCTGCATGGGCGCTGCCTGGAAACACCCCTCGGCCAAAGACATGCCCTACGTGCTGGAAATGGTCAAAGGCGTCAAGGCCATGGGCCTGGAGACCTGCATGACCCTCGGCAAGCTCGACCAGGAGCAGACCCAGGCGCTGGCCCAGGCCGGCCTGGACTACTACAACCACAACCTGGACACCTCGCCGGAGTTCTACGGCAGCATCATCACCACCCGCACCTACAGCGAGCGCCTGCAGACCCTGGCCTATGTGCGTGACGCCGGCATGAAGATCTGCTCCGGCGGCATCCTCGGCATGGGCGAGTCGCTGGACGACCGCGCGGGCCTGCTGATCCAGTTGGCCAACCTGCCCGAGCACCCGGAGTCGGTGCCGATCAACATGCTGGTCAAGGTCGCCGGCACGCCGCTGGCCGACGAGGCCGATGTCGATCCGTTCGACTTCATCCGCATGCTGGCCGTAGCGCGCATCCTGATGCCCAAGTCGCACGTGCGCCTGTCCGCCGGTCGCGAGCAGATGAATGAGCAGATGCAGGCGCTGGCGTTCATGGCCGGGGCCAATTCCATCTTCTACGGCGAGAAACTGCTGACTACCGCCAACCCGCAGGCCGACAAGGACATGCAACTGTTCGCCCGCCTGGGCATCAAGCCTGAAGCGCGCGAAGAGCACGCCGATGAGGTGCACCAGGCGGCCATCGAGCAGGCACTGGTCGAGCAGCGCAGCAGCGAACTGTTCTACGACGCCGCATCGGCCTGAACATGGCGTTCGATCTGGCGGCGCGTCTGGCCGAACGCCGCGCCGCGGACCTGTACCGGCAACGGCCGCTGCTGCAAAGCCCGCAAGGCCCGGAGGTCATCGTCGATGGCCAGCGCCTGCTGGCTTTCTGCAGCAACGATTACCTGGGCCTGGCCAATCACCCCGACGTGATCGCGGCCTGGCGCGACGGCGCCGAGCGCTGGGGCGTCGGCGGCGGAGCCTCGCATTTGGTGATCGGTCACAGCACGCCGCACCATGCGGTCGAAGAAGCCCTGGCCGAACTCACCGGACGCCCGCGTGCGCTGCTGTTCAGCACCGGCTACATGGCCAACCTGGGCGCCATCACGGCGCTGGTGGGCCAGGGTGATACGGTGCTACAGGACCGCCTCAACCACGCCTCACTGCTCGATGGCGGGCTGCTCAGCGGCGCGCGTTTCAGCCGTTACCTGCACAACGATGCGGCCAGCCTGGCGAACCGCTTGGGCAAGGCCAGTGGCGACACGCTGGTGATCACCGACGGCGTGTTCAGCATGGACGGCGACCTGGCCGACTTGCCCGCGCTGTCGGCCGTGGCCAGGCCCAAGGGCGCCTGGCTGATGGTCGACGACGCCCATGGCTTCGGCACGCTGGGCGCCCGGGGCGGCGGCATCGTCGAGCACTTCGGCCTGGGCGTGGACGAGGTGCCGGTGCTGATCGGCACCTTGGGCAAGGCCTGCGGCACGGCAGGCGCCTTCGTGGCCGGCAGCGACGACCTGATCGAGGCGCTGGTGCAGTTCGCCAGGCCCTACATCTACACCACCAGCCAGCCCCCGGCGCTGGCCTGCGCCACCTTGAAAAGCCTGCAACTGCTGCGCGACGAAACCTGGCGGCGGGAGAAGTTGGCGGCGCTGATAGGCCAGTTCCGCGCGGGCGCGCAGCAGATCGGCCTGGTATTGATGGACAGTCCCACGGCCATCCAGCCGATCCTGGTGGGCGATGCGGCGCGGGCGTTGAAGCTGTCGGCGATGCTGCGCCAGCGCGGGCTACTGGTGACCGCGATTCGTCCGCCCACGGTTCCGGCTGGCGGCGCTCGCCTGCGCGTGACCCTCAGTGCGGCGCACAGCGAGGCGCAGGTCCAGCTATTGTTGAATGCATTGGCCGAGTGTCATGCACAGCTGGAGTCCGCCCATGCGTAATCGACTGATCCTCCTGCCCGGCTGGGGGCTGGGCACCGCTTCACTGCAACCCCTGGCCGCCAGCCTGCGCGCCCAGGACCCGCGCCTGCACGTCGAACTGGCGCCCTTGCCCGAGCTGGCCGAGGCCAGTGCGCAGGTCTGGATCGACTACCTGGACCGCAAGCTGCCCACCGATGTCTGGCTGGGCGGCTGGTCGCTGGGCGGCATGCTCGCCAGCGCCCTGGCGCATAAACGCGGCGATCATTGCTGCGGCCTGCTGACCCTGGCCAGCAACCCCAGTTTCGTGGCGCGCCCCGACTGGCCCCATGGCATGGCCGAGGACACCTTCGGCACCTTCCTCGACGGTTGTCGCAGCCATCCGCAGGTGACCCTCAAGCGCTTTCGCAGCCTGTGCAGCGAGGGTGCACAGCAGCCGCGTACGCTGCTGCGTCAACTCGGCGTGGGCGTGCCGGACACCGACCCGCTGTACCTGGCCAATGGCCTGGAGGTGCTGGCGCAACTGGACACCCGACAGGCCCTGGAGCACTACGCCGGGCCGCAGTTGCACCTGTACGCCGGCAGCGACGCGCTGGTGCCGGCCGATGCGGCCAAGGCCCTCAGCGAGTTGCTGCCAGACGTCGAAGTGGGTCTGGTCGAAGACAGTTCCCACGCGTTCCTGCTGGAGTACCCGCAGGAGCTGGCGTCGGGCATCAAGAGTTTCCTGCATGAGAGTGGCGATGACTGACCTTTCCCATCCGCCGTTGCCCGGCGCCTTGCCCGACAAGCGCCAGGTGGCGGCCTCGTTTTCCCGCGCAGCGGCCAGCTACGACAGCGTCGCTGCGCTGCAACGCGCAGTGGGCGAGGCGCTGCTCGAACGCCTGCCGGCATCGCTGGCCCCCGCGCGCTGGCTCGACCTGGGCAGCGGCACCGGCCATTTCAGCCGAGCCCTGGCCACACGCTTCACGGGCGCCCACGGCCTGGCGCTGGACATCGCCGAAGGCATGCTGGCGCACGCGCGTCAGCACGGCGGGGCGCATCATCATGCGGCGGGCGATGCCGAGCGCCTGCCGGTGCGCGACCAGGTCTTCGACCTGATTTTCAGCAGCCTGGCAGTGCAATGGTGCGACGCCTTTGCCAGCGTGCTGGCCGAGGCGCGGCGGGCGTTGCGACCGGGCGGGGTGCTGGCGTTCAGCAGCCTGTGCGTCGGCACGCTGGAGGAACTGCGCGCCAGTTGGCAGGCGGTGGACGGGCAGGTGCACGTCAACCGCTTCCGCCGTTTCGACGACTACCAACGCCTGTGCGCCGACAGTGGCCTGACCGTGCTTGGCCTGGAGCGTCGCGCCCATGTGCTGCATTACCCGGACGTGCGCAGCCTGACCCACGAACTCAAGGCCCTCGGTGCGCACAACCTCAATCCCGGACGCCCTTCGGGCCTGACAGGGCGGGCGCGGGTGCAGGGCATGCTCCAGGCCTACGAACAGTTCCGCGACGCTCAAGGGCTGCCCGCCACGTACCAAGTGGTCTATGGCGTCCTGCGCAACGATCAAGAGCACTGACATGAACCACGCCTACTTCATCGCCGGCACGGACACCGACGTCGGCAAGACCACCATCGCCGCCGGCCTGCTCAATGCCGCGCAGCGAAAGGGCTGGAGCACCCTGGCCGGCAAGCCGGTGGCCTCCGGTTGCATGCTCGGCGCCCAGGGCCTGCGCAACAGCGATGCGCTGGCGCTGATCGAACAGAGCTCGATCAAGCTGCCGTACGAGCAGGTCAATCCCTGTGCCTTCGAGCCCGCCATCGCGCCGCACGTGGCCGCCCGCGAGGCAGGTGTGGCGCTGGCCGTGCCAGCCCTGCGCGACGCCATGCGACAGGTGCTGGCACAGGGCGCCGACTTCACCCTGATCGAAGGCGCCGGTGGCTGGCGGGTGCCGTTGTCCGACCAGGCCAACCTGTCCGATCTGGCGGTTGCGCTGAAGTTGCCGGTGATCCTGGTGGTGGGTGTGCGCCTGGGCTGTATCAACCATGCCCTGCTCAGCGCCGAGGCTATCGCCCGCGACGGTCTGCAACTGGCCGGCTGGGTGGCCAATGTGGTGGATCCGCGAACGGCACGGCTGGAAGACAACCTCGCCAGCCTCGCTGAGCGCTTGCCCGCGCCGTGTCTGGGACGCGTGCCCTGGCTGAAAACGGCCCAGGCGCAGACGGTGGCCGGGTACCTGCATCTGGACCTGCTGCAATAGCGGTCGCGGGCGGGCAGATGCCCTCTCTCTATCGGATGGCACTGGGCTATTAGGGATTTAAACGGGCCTTTTTGCCGCCAGGCTGGTTTAATCAGGGCACGTTTCTCAATCCGTCATGTGGAGTCCTGACATGGAAATCAACGGCAGCTCTGCTTTCTACGCAGGTCTGGGCGCCATCCAGAACGGTCAGAACCGCCTCGACCAGGCCGCCAGCCAGATCGCTAGCAACGGTGTAGAACGCGCGACCAGTAACCAGTCCACCGATTTCCAGGCCGAGCGCCTGCGTGGCGTGGACCGCAGCCAGCAGCAAGACCTGGCCACCAGCACCGTGCAGCTCGCCCTGGGCAAGCACGAGGTCGAGCTGGGCGTGAAAGTCGCCAAGGCATCCGACGAAATGCTCGGCAAGTTCATCGATACCTACGCCTGATCCCGCTTTCCGAGCGCGCCCGCTCTTCGGGCGTTGCTGCCGCCTTGCCATGACCGAAACGCCCTCTTGCGCGACCAAATTGGCACCATGGTCCCTCCTTGACATTGTTCCGGGCTAAACGTAAGTTTCAAACAACTGTTTGACCGAAAGCCGCCAAGAGCTGGTCGGTGCCCGCGGTCCCCAACGAACTAGCCAGAGGTTCATCGCCATGCCCGAATACAAAGCCCCCTTGCGTGATATTCGCTTCGTCCGTGACGAGCTGCTCGGGTATGAAACGCACTATCAGAGCCTGCCGGGTTGCCAGGACGCCACCCCGGACATGGTCGATGCCATCCTTGAAGAAGGCGCGAAGTTCTGCGAGCAGGTCCTGTCGCCGCTGAACCGCGTCGGCGATCTGGAAGGCTGCACCTGGAGCGAGTCGGGCGTGAAGACGCCGACCGGCTTCAAGGAAGCCTACAAGCAGTTCGTCGAAGGTGGCTGGCCGAGCCTGGCCCACGATGTCGAGCACGGCGGCCAGGGCCTGCCTGAATCGCTGGGCTTGACCCTGAGCGAGATGGTCGGCGAGTCCAACTGGTCCTGGGGCATGTACCCGGGCCTGTCCCACGGCGCGATGAACACCATTTCCGAGCACGGCACGCCCGAGCAGCAGCAGGTCTACCTGACCAAGCTGGTGTCTGGCGAATGGACTGGCACCATGTGCCTGACCGAGCCGCATTGCGGCACCGACCTGGGCATGCTGCGCACCAAGGCCGAGCCTCAGGCTGACGGCAGCTACAAAGTGTCCGGCACCAAGATCTTCATTTCGGCCGGTGAACACGACATGGCCGACAACATCGTGCACATCGTCCTGGCTCGCCTGCCCGATGCGCCGGCGGGCACCAAGGGCATTTCGCTGTTCATCGTGCCGAAGTTCCTGCCCAACGCCGAGGGCGGCGTGGGCGAGCGCAACGGGGTGAGCTGTGGCTCGCTGGAACACAAGATGGGCATCCACGGCAACGCCACCTGCGTGATGAACTTCGACGCGGCCACCGGCTACCTGATCGGCCCTGCCAACAAGGGCCTGAACTGCATGTTCACCTTCATGAACACCGCACGCCTGGGCACCGCGCTGCAAGGCCTGGCCCACGCCGAAGTGGCCTTCCAGGGTGGCCTGAAGTATGCCCGCGAGCGTCTGCAGATGCGTTCGCTGACCGGCCCCAAGGCCCCGGAAAAAGCCGCAGACCCGATCATCGTGCACCCCGACGTGCGGCGCATGCTGCTGACCATGAAGGCCTTCGCCGAGGGTAATCGGGCGATGGTGTACTTCACCGCCCAGCAGGTGGATATCGTCAAGTACAGCCAGGACGAAGAGGCGCGCAAGAAGGCCGACGCCCTGCTGGCTTTCCTGACCCCGATCGCTAAAGCCTTCATGACCGAAGTCGGCTTCGAGGCCGCCAACCACGGCGTGCAGATCTACGGCGGCCACGGCTTTATCGCCGAATGGGGCATGGAGCAGAACGTGCGCGACAGCCGCATCTCCATGCTGTACGAAGGCACCACCGGCATCCAGGCCCTCGACCTGCTCGGGCGCAAGGTGCTGATGACCCAGGGCGAGGCGCTCAAGGGCTTCACCAAGATCGTGCACAAGTTCTGCCAGAGCCAGGAAGGCAACGACGCCACCAAAGAGTTCGTCGAGCCGCTGGCGGCGCTGAACAAGGAATGGGGCGAGCTGACCATGAAGATCGGCATGGCGGCCATGAAAGACCGCGAGGAAGTGGGGGCGGCGTCGGTGGATTACCTGATGTACTCCGGTTACGCCTGCCTGGCCTATTTCTGGGCCGACATTGCCCGTGTGGCCGCCGAGAAGCTCGCCGCCGGCACTGGCGAAGCGGCCTTCTACACCGCCAAGCTGCAGACCGCGCGCTTCTACTTCCAGCGCATCCTGCCGCGCACTCGTGCTCACGTGGCAGCGATCCTGTCCGGTGCCGACAACCTGATGGCGATGAAAGAGGAAGACTTCGGCCTGTCGTGCTGATAGCCGAATCGGCCTGAAACGAAAAGACCGCCTGCCGTTGATCGGCAGGCGGTCTTTTTTTATTTCAGGTCTTCAACCCGCTTCGCTTTCAGCGGTTGAACCTCCGGGGCGCCGGGCTAGTCTGTGTTGAAGACTATTCAGGAGAGATTCCCATGGACTTCATTCGCATCATCATCGCTATTCTTCTGCCGCCACTGGGTGTTTTCCTGCAGGTCGGTTTCGCCGGTGCGTTCTGGCTGAACATCCTGCTGACCTTGCTCGGTTACATCCCGGGCATCGTGCATGCGGTGTACATCATCGCCAAGCGCTGAACGAAGCCGGGGCCGTCTTGCGGCCCCGGCGTGTTTTCAGGGTTGCAGCACCCGGCGATAGAACGCCCATTCCTGTTCCAGCGCATGGGCCAGGTTGCCTGCCTGGCGAAAGCCATGACGCTCCCCAGGGTAGAAATGCCCGACCGCTTCCACGCCGTTGGCCTGCAAGGCCTCAAGCATGCTGCGGGTCTGTTCCGGCACCACCACCGCATCCAGTTCACCTTGGAAAAAAATCACCGGCGCCTTGATTCGCCTTGCATGCAGCAGCGGCGTGCGTGCGCGGTAACGGTCGGCGTCGGCCTGTGGGTCACCAATCAGCCAGTCCAGATAATCCCCTTCGAACTTGTGCGTGGCCTTGGCCAGGGCGATGGGATCGCTGACCCCATAGAGGCTCGCGCCTGCGCGGAACACGTCGGCAAAGGCCAATGCGCACAGGGTGGTGTAGCCACCGGCGCTGCCGCCGCGGATGAAGGCCTTGTGCGGATCGATCAATCCACGGCCAGCGAGGTAGTCGACCACGGCGCAGGCATCCTGCACGTCGCTTTCGCCCCAGCGCAGGTGCAGGGCCTGGCGATAGGCGCGGCCATAGCCGCTGCTGCCGCGATAGTTGAGGTCGGCGACGGCGAAGCCACGCTGGGTCCAGTACTGGATACGGGGGTCGAGAACCGGGTAGCAGGCGGAGGTTGGGCCGCCATGGATGAAGACCACCAGCGGCGGCAGGGTGTCCTCGCCCTGGGCGGGGTAGAAGAAACCGTGGGCCTGGTCGTCCCCACTGGGATAGCTGATCGGTTGCGGCTGGCTGATGTGCGCATCGGGCAGTATCTGGCTGCCGCCGGCCAGTACCTGGCAGTCGGAACCGTCGCGGGCGATGGCGAGCACCGCTGGAGGCCGCGTGGGTGAGGCGGCAATCGCGTAGAGGTGCTGCGCATCCAGCGCCAGGCTGCGAAAACGGGTGTAGTGCTGGGCGAAGGTACGGACATCGTCGCCCTCGCGCAGGCCCAGCACGCCGAAACCGTTCTCGAACCAGGTGGCCACGTACTGCTGCGCGCCGAGCACCAGCCAAGTCGAGGCTCCCAGTTGCCAGGGCGCTGCGGCGTGGTCGGCGGCGAGCGCTGGCAGGGCTTGCCAGCGGGCGTCGATTTCGCCCCAGGGCTGCCAGAAGCCGTGGCGGTCCGACAGGCAGTACAAGCGACCTTCGGCGTCGAAGCGCGGCTGCTGCAAGGATTCGTCCTGGCCAGCGACACAGCGTGGCGTGCCCCAATGTCCGGCTTCTTGCCGTTCGCGGCACATCAGTCGCGTCACGGTCCAAGGCTGCGCGGGGCGGTCCCATTCGATCCAAGCCAGGCGTTTACCGTCGGCGCTCAGCGTCGGCGAGGCGTAGAAATCTGCATCTTCGGCCAGCACCTCGCGGCCCTCGACCGTCAACGCCACCAGCCGATGCTCGACGCGCTCGGCATGCCGTTCCTCAACTGCCAGGAGTTGACCGTCGTGCCACAGCAGGTCGCCGTAGCGGCAGTCCGCCATGGAGGTGAGTGCCTGCGGCGCTGCGCCGTCGAGCGCCTGTCGGTAGACTTGCTGATCCTGTTCATTGACGAAAAACACTGCGTCATGCGCCAGGCAGAAGCTGCCGCCGCCATATTCGTACACCCGGCTGCGCACGCTGAACCCGTCCGGCGTGAGGCACTGGGCCTGGTCCTGGTGCCAGCGCCAGATCCGGCAGGCACCGTCCGCCGGCCGAAACTCGTTCCAGAACACCCCCAGCGCGCTCACCTTGAGCTCGGCGAAGTCGGTGCCAGCGGCCACGGCCTGGGCGGCGCTGAACTCAGCCACGGGCGATGACCCGGGAGTTGCGCTCGTTGCGGAAGGTCATCTGTTCGATCTCCATTTGCGCGGTCTGCGCCTCTTCGCGCGCCTTGAGGATGATGCCGTGGTCCGGCGACTTGGCGCACACCGGATCGGCCTTGCTGGCATCACCCGTGAGCATGAAGGCCTGGCAGCGACAGCCGCCGAAGTCCTTTTCCTTTTCGTCGCACGACCGGCAAGGCTCGGGCATCCAGTCGTAGCCGCGGAAACGGTTGAAACCGAAGGAGTCATACCAGATGTGGCGCAGGTCATGCTCGCGCACGTTGGGAAACTGCACCGGCAATTGCCGCGCGCCGTGGCAGGGCAGCGCGGTGCCATCCGGGGTGACGGTGAGAAACAGGCTGCCCCAGCCGTTCATGCAGGCCTTGGGGCGCTCTTCGTAGTAATCCGGGGTGACGAAGATCAGCTTGCACGGATGACCTTCGGCCTTGAGCCGCTCGCGGTACTCGTTGGTGATCCGCTCGGCGCGTTCGAGCTGTTCGCGGGTCGGCAGCAGGCCGAGGCGATTGAGGTGCGCCCAGCCATAGAACTGGCAGGTGGCGAGCTCGACGAAGTCGGCCTCCAGGGCCAGGCACAGCTCGATGATGCGGTCGATGCGGTCGATGTTGTGCCGGTGGGTGACGAAGTTGAGCACCATCGGATACCCATGGGCCTTCACCGCCCGCGCCATCTCCAGCTTCTGCGCAAACGCCTTTTTCGAGCCGGCCAGCAGGTTGTTCACCTGCTCGTCGCTAGCCTGGAAGCTGATCTGGATGTGGTCCAGCCCGGCCTGGCGGAAGGCGGCGATCTTCTGTTCGGTCAAACCGATGCCGGAGGTGATCAGGTTGGTGTAGTAGCCCAGGCGCCGAGCTTCGCCGATCAGATCGGCAAGGTCCTGGCGCACCAGCGGCTCACCGCCGGAGAAACCGATCTGCGCCGCGCCCATTTCGCGGGCTTCGGCCATCACCTTGAACCACTGTTCGGTACTCAGTTCCTTGCCTTGTTCGGCGAAGTCGAGCGGGTTCGAGCAATAGGGGCATTGCAGCGGGCAGCGGTAGGTCAGTTCCGCCAGCAGCCAGAGCGGCAGGCCCACCGGCACTTCAGGCGAGGACGATCCAGTGTCCGGCACGGGCCACCTCCATGAACTGCTCGATGTCCTCGGCCACTTGGGGAATGCCGGGGAACTGCTGTTCCAGCTCGGCGATGATCGCGGCGACAGAGCGCTGGCCATCGATCAACCCGCCGATGAGCCCGGCGCTGTCGTTGAGCTTGATCATGCCCTCGGGGTACAGCAGCACATGGCCTTGCTGGGCGGGCTCGTACTGGAAACGGTAGCCCGGGCGCCAGTTCGGCACCTGGTTGCGGTCGAGACTCATGGCGCGATCCCCTTGTGCCAGACGCGTTCGCTTGTGACGCTGTGATACGGCGGGCGGTTCAGTTCGTAGGCCATGCTCATGGCATCGAGCATGCTCCAGAGAATATCCAGCTTGAATTGCAGAATTTCCAGCATGCGCGCCTGGCCCTCGGCGCTGGTGTAGTGCTGCAGGGTAATCGACAGGCCGTGCTCCACATCACGGCGGGCCTGGCCCAGGCGCGTGCGGAAGTACTCGTAGCCAGCCGGATCGATCCACGGGTAGTGCTGCGGCCAACTGTCCAGGCGCGACTTGTGAATCTGCGGCGCGAACAGTTCGGTCAGCGAACTGCTGGCCGCTTCCTGCCAACTGGCGCGGCGGGCGAAGTTGACGTAGGCATCGACGGCGAAGCGCACGCCGGGCAGTACCAGTTCCTGGGACCGTAGTTGCTCCGGGTCGAGGCCCACTGCCTGGCCGAGGCGTAGCCAGGCTTCGATGCCACCGTCCTCGCCGGGTGCGCCGTCGTGGTCGAGCAGGCGTTGAATCCACTCGCGGCGGACTTCACGGTCCGGGCAGTTGGCCAGGATCGCAGCATCCTTCATCGGGATGTTCACTTGGTAATAGAAGCGGTTGGCCACCCAGCCCTGAATCTGCTCGCGGGTGGCGCGGCCTTCATACATGGCCACGTGATACGGGTGATGAATATGGTAGTAGGCGCCCTTGGCGCGCAGGGCCTGCTCGAACTCGGCAGGGGACATCGGCAATGCGTCGCTCATCGGGGCTCCTTACAACTCGATGCTCATGCCATCGTAGGCCACTTCCACGCCGCGGCGCAGGACTTCGGCGCGCTCGGGCGACGCCTCGTCGAGGATCGGGTTGGTGTTGTTGATGTGGATAAGCACCTTGCGCTGGCGCGCGAAGCCGTCGAGCACTTCGAGCATGCCGCCAGGGCCGTTCTGCGCCAGGTGACCCATCTCGCGGCCGGTACGGGTGCCGACGCCGCGACGTTGCATTTCATCGTCTTCCCACAGGGTGCCGTCCACCAGCAGGCAGTCGGCGCCGTGCATCATCTCCAGCAGCGCGGCATCGACCTGGCCCAGCCCTGGGGCATAGAACAGCTTGCCGCCGGTGCGGGTGTCCTCGACCAGCAGGCCGAGGTTGTCGCCCGGGTGCGGGTCGAAGCGGTGCGGCGAGTAGGGCGGTGCGGCGCTACGCAGCGGGAAGGGGGTGAACCTGAGGTTCGGGCAGGCCGGAATGACGAAGCTGCCCTGCAGTTCGATGCGGTTCCACTGCAACCCGCCGTTCCAGTGGCTGAGCATGGTGAACAGCGGGAAGCCGGTGCTCAGGTCCTGGTGGACCATGTCGGTGCACCAGACCTGGTGCGGGCAGCCCTCGCGCAGGCTGAGCAACCCTGTGGTGTGGTCGATCTGGCTGTCGAGCAGCACGATGGCGTCGATGCCGGTGTCGCGCAGGGCGCGCGCCGGTTGCATCGGCGCGAAGGCCTGGAGCTGGGCGCGGATGTCCGGCGAGGCGTTGCACAGGATCCAGTGTTCGCCGTCGTCGGACAGGGCGATGGACGACTGGGTGCGGGCGGTGGCGCGCAGGCTGCCGTCACGAAAACCCTTGCAGTTGACGCAGTTGCAATTCCACTGGGGGAAGCCGCCGCCGGCGGCGGAACCGAGAATCTGGATATACATGGCTACTCTCTTGCCGGACGACCCTGTCCATGAAACGAAAACGCCCCGGCGGGCCGAGGCGTTGCACTGCAGCGCTGCTTAACGGTTGGCGAAGTACATGGTGACTTCGAAGCCGATGCGCAGGTCGGTGTAGGCAGGTTTGGTCCAGGTGGTCATGGTGGTGCTCCTTCCGGATAGGGTTGGGGTGGTGTCAGCTATCTACTTGGGCGCCGCCTGGAGCAGGAGGTTCCATTGGCTGAGATTGCGCTATCTTACAAGAAAACTTTGTACGCAATGGTTAATTCTTGGAAAAGCGCCGTTGCGTTTGAGGTAACAATCCCGGCGTGGGTTGGGTTATTGCCAGCGCTCATCCGGGGCCTCGCCGTTAGCCAGGCAAAGCCAACCATGATCGGCGTCCAGCAGGCTTTTCAGCAGTTCATCCAGTAAAGGCTGAGTGGTGTTGAGAATAGACCGCTGGAGCTGGGAAAGGTCTGTCGGCTCTGTAGCCAGATATGTCTGCCAAGCCCAGTGCGCGACCTCGGCATTGGGCATCGCCGGTTCGTCGAACTGCGCCGCCAGGGCTGCCTGGGCGGCCGTGTCGAGCGTTACTCCTTCGTTCAGCACTGTGAAGAGATGATCGAGAATCTGCGCGGGGCTCGCCTTCGGCGATTGCACGCCGAACAGCAAGCCGCCTTGGCCCTGGATCTGACGAAAGGCACTGAACACCGCATAGCCCAATTGCAACTCCACGCGCAGACGCTGGTACACCGGCCCTTGCAGCGCTTGCGCTAGCAGCCGACCAGGGCCCTCGGCGGCGCTGGGCAGCGGGCAGAACAGCACAAGGGCATGCTCGCTGCCGCCTGTGGCGTGCCGCACCCAACGCCGGCCCGGCGAGCGTGTCGGGGCAGACGGCCGCACGCCAGGCTTTCCAGGCGCGTGCTTGAGCACAGCGCCGAGCGCGGCTTGCGCGGTGAGGTCGAAGCCGATGGCGAGGCCTTGCCGAGGGGCGCTGGCCCAGAGCCGGTCGAGCATCGACTGATCCAGCAGGCTCGCCGGTTGAGGCGGCGCGGCCCTGCCGTGCAGATGATCGGGCAGCGCGCTCAGCAGCGCTCGGATCGGCATTTGCGGCGCTTTGCTGGGCGCTGGAGTGCGTAACAGTTCAGCGCTCGGCTGGCGCAGAGCCTCCAGTGCCAGGGCGACGGTGCGAATCACTGCGCCCGGGCTGCCCGCGCAACGCAGTTGCCAGTGCTCGCCCTCCCGGCTGAAGTCCAGTTGCAGCGAGGCGCGACGGGCACGTTCGAGCAAGGGTCGCAGGGTCTGCGACAGGACGTGATGGAAGCGCTCGCGCAGCGGCGAGGCGATCAACCAATGCAGGTAGAGCGTCGCCAGGCCACGCTCAGGTGGCAGCAACGCGCTGATCGCCACGTCGTCGGGCAGGCCGGCACGTGCGTGCGGCAGGTCAGCCCGCAGCAGCGGCTCATCCTCAGGTGGTGGCCAGTGGCCGTGAGCGCTGGCGGGAAGATCTGCGAGCAGCGCTTGGAAGGCCTCGAGCGCTTGTGCATCCAATGCCGCGAACGGGTTGTCGGCGCTGTCTCGACGCGCCAGCTCCAAGGCGCTGGCGGCTTGCTCGCGGCGCTGCTGCAAACGCCCGAATTCGTCATTGAGTCGCGTGACGCTCGACTGACGCAAGCTGGCGAGCCAGCCATGCAGCAGGTTGCGGACTTCTGCTGGCAGAGCGTCATCGCTCAGATACAATCGAATGTGCCAGAGCACCTGTCCGGCGAAGGCGTACAACGTCTCGCTGTGGACGTCCCGCAGCCAGCCGCGTTGGCGCAAGGCGTCGAGCCAGCTACCGGGGCGGCTGTCGTGCAGGCAGGACAGCAGCAGCTCCAACGCCTGTGCGGCGCCTGGCGGCAGAGCGTCGTGGGCGAAGAGCAGCTCCAGACAGCCCGCCGTGGCCGGGTGTTCGACCCAGGGCGCGTCGAGCAGGGCAGGAGGCGGTTGCTGTGCCTGCGCTGGACCCTCGGCGAACAGGTTGGCGAACGGTCGGGCCAGTGTTTCGAGTGCGTCCAGCGATTGCGGGCCGCACAGGCTCAAGTGAATGTGGCTACCCCGGTAGAAACGGGCGTGGAAGTCGAGCAGCGCCCGTTGGAAGGCAGGATCCTGCACGGCCAGGCTGTATCGATTGCCTGCATGAAACCGGCTCAACGGATGGCGCGGCGACACACGCTGCAACAGCGCGAACTGGCGCTGCGCCTGGTCGTCGCGCGACCAGGCGATGAACTCGGCGTGGATCACCTCACGCTCGCGGCGCTGGCGCTCGACGCTCAGATCCGGCTCGGCCAGCATCTGGCACAGGCGCTCCAGTGCCGAGCCTAGGGCGCTGACAGGCACTTCAAAGAAAAAATCGGTGGTGCGCTCGCGGGTGCTGGCATTCACCTGACCCCCGACCGCCTGCACATGACGCATCAGGCCGTCCTGCAAAGGAAAGCGGGCGGTGCCGAGGAAGAACAGGTGTTCGAGAAAATGCGCGAGTCCGGGCCATCTAGGCGGGGCATCGTGGCTACCGGCATGCACCCGCAGGGCGGCGGCAGCGCGTTTGAGGCGTGGCGCGTGGCGCAAGGTCAGGTGCAGGCCGTTGGCCAGGGTCAACGTGCGGATCGGGTCGGTCATGGGCGCATGCTAGCGTATTTGCGCCGCCGCAGCTCTGGCGGCTCAGCGCTGGACGCGATGCAGGTCGTGCCGCAGGTCGGCCAGATACGGGAAGGCCTCGCGTCCTTGCCTCAGCGTTTCATGTGACAGGTCTGCCAGCAGCAGGCTTTCCTCATCCTCGGCCAGGCTCAGTTGGCTGCCGTCCGGCGCGACGATGCTGCTCTGCCCGCAATACTGGATCTCACCTTCCGAGCCGCAGTAGTTGGCGTACAACAGGTAGCACTGGTTCTCCTGCGCCCGCGAACGTACGGTCACCTGGCAGACGAAATCGTAGGGCACCATGTTGGCGGTCGGCACCAGGATCAGTTCGGCACCGTTCAACGCCAGGCGCCGGGCGTTCTCGGGGAACTCGATGTCGTAGCAGATCAGCAGCCCCAGTTTCCAGCCATTCAACGCCACCACCGGGAAATGCTCCTCGCCGGGGCCGAACATCGTGCGGTCCAGCTCACCGAACAGGTGCGTCTTACGGTAGTTGCACAGTCGGCGGCCGTGAGCGTCGATCAACTGCACGCTGTTGTAGACCGCGCCGTCTTCGCCCTGCTCCGGATAGCCATAGACGATGGCAATGTTCTGCGCCTGTGCAAGCTCGCCCACAGCCTGGGCCGATGGGCCATCGACGGGCTCGGCCAGGCGCTGCACGGCCTGGGCGCCGATGTTGTAACCGCTCAGGAACATTTCCGGGCACACCAGCAACTGCGCACCTTGCGCCGCCGCCTGATGTGCCCGTTCGCGCAACCGGTCTAGGTTGCCAGAGACGTCCAGTGGCCTGGGCGCGCCTTGGAACAGGGCGATGCGCATGGCGTTTCCTCGCGGTTTTCAGTCGGGCAGGGCGATGGGGCCGATGTCGGCGAACACGTCGCCAGGACCTGGATTGTCCGGATGTGTGCGGCCGCCAAAGTGGTTCATGATACCCCACACCGCATTCAGCGAAGTCTGCACCGCGCCTTCCACCCAAGCCGGCGTCCAGGACACATCGTCGCCGGCGATGAAGATGCCGCGCTGCTCGGCCGGCAGATCCTGCTGCATGAAGTGCGCGTACATGCGCTGGTTGTAGCGGTAATGGCCCGGCAGTGCGCCTTTGAAAGCGCCGAGGAAGTAAGGATCGGCTTCCCAGGAAATGGTGATCGGGTCGCCGATGATATGCCCGGCGATGTCGGTCTTCGGGTAGATCTTCTTCAGCGAGTCCAGGGCCAGTTGCACACGTTTTTCGGTGGGGTGCGGCAGCATCTTCAGGGCATCGCTCATCCATGCATAGGACAGGCAAATCACCCCCGGCTTGTCGTCGCCGTTGTCGAACAGGTAGGTGCCGCGCGTGAGGCGGTCGGTGAGGGTCATGCTCAGCAGGTCGCGGCCGGTTTCCGGGTCTTTGTCTTTCCAGAACGGCCGATCGACCATGACGAAGGTCTTCGACGACTGCATGTAGCGCGTGCGGTCCAGGGCCATCCACATCTTCTGCGAGAACAGCGCTTCCTCGCAGTCGATCTGCGTGGTCAGCAGCCAGCTCTGGCAGGTGGTCAGCACTGCCGCGTAGTGGCGGCAGTCGCCGTAGTTGTCGGTGACCGCCAGACGCCCGTCACTGGCCCGCGCGATGCGCTTGACCCCCGCGCGCGGTGCACCGCCATGCAGCGACTTGAGGCTGGTACCGGCCGGCCAGTGCGCCGCCTGCGCCGGGGCGTGCCGCCAGATGCCCTGCGGCACCTGCTCGACGCCACCGACCACCAGGTGCTGGTGATCGTCGCAATTGGTCATCACCACGCGGAAGATTTCCAGCATCGAATTGGGGAAGTCCGAATCCCAGCCGCCGGTGCCGAAGCCCACTTGGCCGAATACTTCGCGGTGCTGGAAGCTCAACTGGGCGAAGGCCTTGGAGGTGGCGACGAAGTCATAGAAGGTGCGGTCGTCCCACAGCGGAACCAGCGTATTCCACAGCGCTTTCAGACGCGGCACGTCACGCTCGCGGATCGCCTGCTGGATCTCGCCAAAGGACGCGCGGTCTTCCAGCGCGTCGGCCCAGGCGTCTGCCACTTCGCGGAAGATCGGTGGCAGATCGCCGGGGTTTTCTGCGTAATAGGTCTGGCCCTCCAGGTCGATCACCGTGCTGGGTGAGGCCGGGGTCAGCGGGTTGGGGAAGGGGCGGGTTTCCAGCCCCAGCTTGTCGACATAGTGGTAGAAGGCGGTGGAGGACACTGGAAAGCGCATGCCACCCAGTTCGGCGACAATGGCGTCGGTGCCGTTGAAGGCCTGCGAGCGCAATCGCCCCCCGAGCTTCGACGCCTCGTACACCACCGGCTTGAGCCCCAACTTCATTAACTCGTAGGCCGCCACCAGACCGGCGATCCCGGCGCCGACGATGGCGACTTCCTCGCCCTGCCGCTCGGCAGGAATACTGCCGAGCCCGGCAGGATGCTCCAGCCAGTCATCGAATGCGAAAGGAAAGTCGGGGCCGAAGATGGTCACCGGTGGCTTGCCGTCGGCGGGATGGCGGTTTTTCTTGTTCATCTGATGACCTTGCCAGAGCGGCTGCACAGAGGGCGGAGCCTGAGTATAGGAAATGCCTGGCGATCATTTTAGGGCTAGGGATGGTCGTTATTAAGAGCAAGAGTGGCGTCGAAATGCCTGTTTTTTCGTCATAACGACTTGAGCGTCGAACGTTATGACGAGTGTTCACACTGCCTGACCACGATCCACCTTGTGGCTGAGGATGATCGACGTGGTGGTTTTCTCGACCCCTTCAAGGCTGCCGATCTGGTCGAGCAACTGGTCGAGCTGTTCGGGGGAGTCGCTGCGCAACCAGGCCACATAGTCGAACTCCCCACTCACCGCGCACAGTTGCTGCACCTGGCCCATGGCCGAGAGCCGGCGCACCACCTCGCGTCCGGCACGTGGCTGAACCTTGATCCCGACGTAGGCTTGCAGACCGCCGCCGGCCAGACGCTGACCCAGGCGCACGCCATAGCCGGTGATCACCTTGTGCTTTTCCAGCCGCGCCAGGCGCGAGGTGACCGTGGTGCGGGCGATACCCAATTGACGCGCCAGCGTCGCCACGCTTTCGCGGGCGTTGATTTGCAGCAGGGCGATGAGCTGGCGGTCGGTGTGGTCCAGGGGGAGGGTGTCTGGCATGGCGGGGCTCTTGGTGCGGTGGACTCAGGCGATGGTACGGGGGTTTGTGGGGAGCCGCTTGGGAAACTAGACAAAGCGGAGCTCGTCAACTGACAGATCCGGGAGCCGAATACGATGCGCTACCCGGCTCACTGTCTAATGTGCTGGTGTGGACTGTTTGTGGTCAGTGAGTTCTAGTGCCACATGAAAACGGCCGCCGCCAGAAACGACAAAGCCGCGCAATGCGCGGCTTCTAACATGGTGGGCCCACACGGACTCGAACCGTGGACCAAAGGATTATGAGTTCGCCAATGACACCGTTGCGCTAGGTTTCATTGGGTTACACGAGGAAACGGTACAGGACGCGAAAGTACAGGGCAATCAGTATGTTAGCGAACGGTAGGTTACAGGTGAGGACCTTCGTGCTGTACCGCTAGTGTACCTGGCCAAGTGGCTTGTTTTGTACCGTCGATCCGGCGTCCCTGCCGGCGCTGGTGTCCAGGCCCCGGGCAAAAAGCCGCCCGGGGCCTGGCTCGGCATCCATGCCTCACCAGCTTGGAGCAGCGTGATCCCTGCACGAGTTTTCTACCTCTCAACGGAATTCCCGTCCAGGAAGCGCGCCAAGAGGATCTGCCTTCGGTCGCATACGGGTGTTTCGTTTATTGCGTTTTTCGTTTTTTTCGAATATAAATGCTCTACGTGGCTGCAGTCATGCCCCCACGTTCACTGCTATATCACTGAGTTTTTGGAGAAAACCATGACCACCGCCGACCTCACTCGCACCGTGCTTCCTGATGAGAAGGAAATTGCTGCGGCCGTGGAGTCAAGCCGACAGTTAGCCGCCTTCCTCTCGACTAAGCTGGAAACCCAGCGCATCGAACTGGTGGACGGAGAGCAACAACGTCAGGTAGTTGAACTGCCGACGTTTGCCTTTCGCCTGCTTGGCGAGATTCTCAGTGAGCTTGCTTTGGGAAATGCCGTCAAGGTTGTCCCGATTCATGCTGAGCTGACCACTCAGGAAGGTGCTGATTTGCTTAACGTCTCGCGGCCTCACCTAGTGAAGCTGCTGGATGAGGGTAGGATTCCGCACACAAAGACAGGGCGTCATCGTCGGGTCAAATTCGCCGATCTGATGGAATACAAAGAGCAACGAGAACTCGCTAGTCACTCTGCCCTAGATGATCTCGCTGCCCAGGCTCAGGAGCTTGGGATGGGGTACGAATGAGGCATTCTCCTTACACGGCAGTTTATGATGCGAATGTCTTGTACCCTGCACCATTGCGTGATTTTTTAATGCGTCTTGCGCTGACTGGTGCGTATCGAGCGCGCTGGTCAGCTTTGATCCATGATGAATGGAAGCGCAATCTGCTATTGAATCGAACAGATTTAACTGCAGAACAGCTGAATCGCACCTCCGAACTGATGGATCAAGCCATACCCGACGCGCTGGTTACCGATTACGAAGCCATTGTTGCTGGGCTTGAGCTGCCAGACCAAGATGATCGTCATGTGCTTGCCGTTGCAATCAAATGTAACGCTTCCGCTATTGTGACTTTCAATCTCAAGGATTTTCCTAAAGCTTCTCTTGAACCATTCGGTATAGAAGCGCTACACCCGGACGATTTTATTGCTGATCTATGGGATCTTGATCAAGCGGCTGTCCTAGAGGCCGCTCGACGTCAGCGAGCCGCTTTGAAAAATCCGCCGCATAGTGTTCGGGAATACCTTGATAAACTTCTGCAGCAGAAGCTTCCAGAGACGGTGAAGCTGCTTTCTGACTTCGAATTCCTTCTCTAAATTTATCGAATAATTTTCCAGGGCAAAAGTCTAGCCCCAATGTGCAAGGGGCTGTACACAATTACAGGACGTATTTATGTCTAAGTCGAAGAAAGAAGCTCCGAAAAATCCAGGGTTTGAATCTACAATCTGGATAGATGAGAACCATATTCTTGAGAGCGCTGCAGCTTTTGGTGATGTCGCCATTGAACTGGCTAAAATGCTGAGTCCATACAGTGACCCAAGATTGAATGTGGTGTTTACTAACGGGGCGCTTGCCTTGGAGTTGTATTTTAAGGCGCAGGTGGTTGAGCGGGTTTTCGATCCAGCCTATTTTGAAATTACACCAGACGGTAATCAGCGGCCAGCGACCGAAAAACAATATGTTGAGCAGACAAAACCTTCTGTGGTTTCTATTCTGCACAGTCGTCTTCAGGTTCCAAAAAAATATAGAACTCATGAGCTGGTTGAGCTTTTTGTCAATCTCAGTGATGAGATCCAAGACAAAATTGTAGGGTTTATTTCAGGGGGGGTTCCTAAGATTCAATCTAGAAAGGATATGGTAGAGTTTTTAGGTTTAATAAACTGTTTTTTTGTAGATAAGCGCTATGAGTTTGAAGGTTTCATTTCAGGTGTCGAAGCGGATAAGATTCACATCTACACTCTTATTCCCCTCTTGCAGGCAATGAAGGAATCTATGCTAGGGAAGCGTTAAGGGCGACTAGGAATTGCAAGTCTGCTGAAAAGATTGGTGTGAGGCTTATGAATACTCTCCCGCTTACAGATACGATCATCCATGCATTGGCTCAGTTAGTAGACGACTCTGGAAATAGTGGAAGCTATCGGGAGCCATCTCATTCTGATATTGAGTTCCAAGTAAACACTGCTGGTCTTTCCAAGCATGATCCAAAGCAGCAGGGGCAGACCATCGGCAAAGCGAAGCGAGTTCGTGCGGTGCTCTACAGTGCGATGGAACTACAGCCTGAGGCGGGTTCTCGGTTAGTCGCTGGGCTTCTATCTAAAGTCCGAGCCTGTGGTGGTTTTCGCCAGACGTCTGCGAACTACGTTGGCCTTGAGGCCGTGGATAACGCTAAGGCAGCCTTCAACGCAGAGGGCTTTAACCTAGCCAACGATGGGACGGTATCTCCCAAAGTCTTGACCGCCCTTGCCGGAGCGGAATTGACTGATGCTTTGTGGGCCTATGCCCTCCGTGCTCAAAAGGGGGCGGAAGATGCGGCTCTCATAGCGGGTACAGGAAAGGATTTGTTAGAAGCCACCGCAGCCCACGTGCTTATGACTCTTGAGGGGCGCTACCCAGAAAGGGCGAATTTCCAAGGCCTTTTGGGGATGGCGTTCATTGCTCTTGAGTTAGCAGTGCCAGAGATTCCCGAGCAGCCTGGTGAGCCAGTGATTAAGTCGATGGAGCGTGGCCTGTTCACCGCTGCTCTTGGCGTCAATCGAGTTCGCAACAAGCAGGGTGCTGGCCATGGAAGACCTTGGGTGGCCACTCTTTCGTCAGAGGAGGCTAAAGCCGCTATTGAGATCGTGGGAACTATCTCAGCGTACTTGCTCGGGAAGTTGTCGAAACGTGAGCGTCGATCGGCCTAGCTACCGACCACCAAACTCGATCGAGAAAGAGGGCAGGTCACAGTAGCTACCGCTGCGAGCGCACAAACAAAGCAGCTACCTGTGGCAATGGCTTGCTTAGTCCGTCCCTGCTGGTGCTGGTGTCCAGACCTCACCAGCTTTTCCTCCGATCTCCTGTTGTTTATTAGACACAAGTAGTATTGCGTATCGAGTGGTGGCAGAGTGCTATAGTCTGATTTTGAGCCAAGGAGGGGCCATGGCTAAGTTTCCGCAGCATCCGCGTTACGTTCCCATCATCAAGTGGCAGTCGTGGGAGCAGCGTGCTCTCGAAAAGGTCGAAGCAGCACACGTACACCGCGTGCAGCCATGCATTGAGGTGCGTACTTCCAAGCAGCATCTGAACCTTCTTGGAAAGCTCCAGGCCGTATGGCCTCATGACGTCTTGGTAGATTATGCAAATCCTAGCGGGCAATTGACCCATGTCCGCCAGAATGAGCTTTTAGATTTCATGCAGCATGCGGTTCAGCAAAAAATTCCAGCCTCGCCGGTCTTAGGACCTGCGTACGTTGCGAGCATGGGCGCCAAATTTATGAAATTGGCTACCTCACTTCCTTCAGTAGTCATCCGGTTGCGTTTGGATGCCCTTGCCGTTCCCAACGATAAACTGCAATTGGTGCGAGGTGCTTACACCTATCTGAATTCTGCAGGGATCGAATCGGCATTGATTGTCGACCTAGGAGTGAGTCCGAAGGAGTGGCTGCCAGTCCAGATCGCCAGTTTCAGTCAAGATCTACGGTCGCTTAGCACCATTGGTTATAAATCGGTGCATGTTGTTTCGGGCGCATACCCTGCTAGTTTGGCATCTGTCAAAACTGGTTCGGCTACATTCAAGCGTTCGGATTGGGCATTTTGGAGCGAGGTAAACGCTAGTGTGCCGGACTTGAAAGTCGGGTATGGCGATTATGGAACCCTTTCTCCAGGTTGGACGGAGGACATCCTGGAGCTTCGTAGCAATCGTATCGCGATCCGCTACACCCGAGGCAACGATTGGTTGATCCTGCGAGCGGATGGGAAAACCACCAATGACTCCATTGCGATCTCCGAAATCTTGGTGAGCACATATCCTCAGGATTTCAAAGGAGCTGGATATTCATTCGGGGACGAGATCTTGGCTGAGCGAGCTGATCCCAATTTTCCAGTGAAGAAGAAGCGTTGTGGACACTATCACATCACCGAAGGGTGGAGTCACCACATTGCATACGTGCTCAAGGAGCAGTACTGATAGCGCTTCTAGCCCGCTCGATCAGGCGTAGACGGACTTTCGCTTTAAGGTCCTCCAGAGGAAGCATTTCAGCGACCTTGGCTTGAATAACGTAGAGGCTCTTGCTCTTGAAGCCGCGGGTGATCCCAAGCTCTTCGAGAATCTGCAGGGCCTCTTCACGCTTCAGCAGGGTGACCAAGACGTCGGGTTCATGTCTTTTGTTAGGTTTGGCCTTTCGTACCTGCTTGAAGGTTTTGCCGGCCTCGTCTGGCACAACCATAACCCCCCACCAAGGAGGCAGCATTGGCATCGCTTTCTTGAGGTGGCATTCCGCAGTGACAAGCGTTACCTGATCGAATGCGCGAGCATAGCGTGAACCCTGCCCAACAAGGCGTGTTAGAGAGTCCGCTGCGCTTTTGATCTCATAGCAGTGCATGTCTAAAACCTGCACCAGATCCGCACGGATCTCTCCGCCATTCAGCTCAACCTCCTCTAGGAAGTGAGACGAAACGTTAGGCATACCAGCTGCTAGGTGATGTGTTAAGGCAATTTTGATATCAGTTTCGCGCATGGAGAAATCTCAGGTAGGCGCCAATGATGCCGCAAATGGAGCTTTTTTGCGTGACTTTCCGACCTGACGGATAAGCTTAGCTGGTAGAGGACGCTATGCAAATATGCTAATATACTTGCATGAACCAGCCAAAGCCTTTGTCCCAAATTGTTGCCGAGCTATTGGAGCATTTTGCTGCAAGGGGGATGGTCACTAGCTCAGCCATCGCAAGGGATACAGGGGTAAATCAGTCACAGATCTACCGAAATCTTTTCGCAGCTCCCAGGCGGTTCACTAAGACTCATCTCAGGTTATGCGAATATGCAAATATTGATGTGGCCCGTGATGTGTCTGACCCCCGTTCCAGCGAGATTTTGATGAATGCTCTCGCCTCCGTTTGGGACGGATCTGAGGAGCACGCTCGTCGGCTAGCTGAGCTGCTTTTTGCGCACAGTCGAGCGGGCATGAGAACATGAGAACTGGAAGAGCGTTAGAGGAGGTTGCATATGCATGACGCAAAGACTCCTATAACCGTTAAATCTGCTTTCGAGAGCCTTCAGGCTGCAGGTTATCCGCGTGCGTATGTCACGAAGCTCCTTCCTGACTGGTGGGACAACAGCTTGTTGAAAACCAGCGCGGGGGCGTTCCAATTTGCTCTGATCCTTAAGCAGCGGTTGGGCCTAGACGTGAGCTTTGGGCAAGACGGCGATCTGGCGATCGAGCCGCGTGCCGCGCGTGCCAATTTCAAACACAGGGCAGATACTCGTGTTGACGAGCTCAATGTCGCGGCAGGCCTCGGCATCGCTTTAGCTCGTCTGGCGGTCTTTGCTAGTCGAGCGCCCTATCGTGAGTTGCCTGCTAATCCCCTTGAAATTTATGAGCTAGTGCGCCACTCGACTGGTCGGGCATGCGTTGACTTTCAGGGGTTATTGGATCTCTGTTGGATGAATGGAATTCCGGTTCTATTTCTCAAAGAGATGCCCAGGAACACAAAGCGCATGACCGGTATGGCCGTCATCGTCGACGGCCGGCCAGCAATCCTTGTGGGGTTCAACCACACACATCAATCTAAGCAATTGTTCGTTTTGGCCCATGAGCTTGCCCACATATTGTGCGGGCACGTCCAGGACAACGGTGCTTTGATTGATGAAGACATCGCTGATGTGAGTGAAGGGCTTGAAGGTCGTGTGCAGGTCCGAAGGGATGAGCAGGAACGGGAGGCAGATACTTTCGCCCTCAGCCTCATACGGCGCGGGCAAATGGACATTGTTCGACGGATACCTCGCCAGACATCGGCTACCACTTTGGCTGCTGCCGCGCTTAGGGCTAGTCGGGAGAATGCTGTAGATCAGGGGCACCTTATCCTGTCTTATGCCAAAGAGCATGATGACTGGATTTGGGCTAATCAGGCATTGAGGTTCGTTCCGCAAGAGGTCGGAGCGATCGAGTTACTGCGGGATCGATTCTTAAGGAATACTGATCTGTCAGCGATCTCCGAAGAGAGTGCCGAGCATCTTCTTTCCATGCAAGGATTTGCGAGGTAGCTCAGTCTTGTATTTGCTCGATAGCGATGTCGCAAAAAAAATATGCCAATACAACCTTCTCCATGAGTTGGCCGGCGCGTTGGGCTGTGGTTTGGGCGACTTTGCGGTGCTCCCGCAGCTGAAGTTTCAGCTGAAGCTGACCAAGGACGATAAGGCTCTCGCCAAACTCGGTTCTTTGGAGGCGGTTGACCTTGCGCGACAGCTCGTGGCGTCAGCCTCTGAAGTAGAGGTTGTGGCTGAATCTGCGAATCCGCTGCTCCAGCTCAATCGACCTGATATTGATAGCGGTGAGGCAACTCTATTCGCTGCACTCTATGGTAACGAGGATACAGAGCTCCTGAGTGGCGACAAGCGGGCTTACGTAGCGCTTTCCAAGGTTGAGGGCATGCCAGTGATCGATGCTCTATGGGCTCGACTGATCTGTCTAGAAGAAGCCCTATATCTGATCCTGGGAAGCTCGGAGTTCCAATTGGTCTCGGCAAAGGTTCGTGCTCGACCGGACGTCGATACTTCTATGAGCATCGCTTTCGGTCGAACGGCGGAAAACCCGTTAGAGTCTGTAGTCGAGGCGCTTATCAGCTATATGCGCTCCCTTGAGGCGGATACCAGTGGGAAGTATTTGCTTCCTTGCTGACTGCCTGGAGGCATAAGCATCTATATTCTACCAAGCGTCAAGATTATGCGTGTGTATTCGCCCCGGAGTGGGGCTTCGTGTTTGTAGGACGGTGCGTGCAGCCTTGATGTTGGAGGGACGTAGCCCGCCGCTCCCTTGCCCGATTTGGAGCTGACTGTAGTGGTCAACAATTCCCGGACACAGAATTGAGTTTTTCTTCCGCAACCGCCGGCGGTACGAAGCCGTTGTGCTGATGCGGCCTTATCCAGTTGTACCGCTGCATGAGGTAGCGGCCGATGTCCTGCTCGGCCAACGCTGTCGTCATGTAACCCACTGTCGGCACCCACTCCGTTTTCAGGCTACGAAACAGCCGCTCCATGGGCGAATTGTCGTAACAGTTTTCCCTTCGGCTCATGCTCTGAATCATCCGATAGCGCCAGAGCCGCTGGCGGAAACCCCGGCTGCCATATTGGCTGCCCTGGTCGCTGTGAAACAGCACGCCTTGTGGTCTGCCACGCATCTCGTAAGCCCTGTCGAGCGCTTTGACGACCAGTTCCGCATCAGGCTTGGCGGACATCGCCCAACCCACCACTCTGCGGCTGTACAAGTCCAAGACCACCGCCAGATAGCTCCATCGCCCCTCTGCCCAGATATACGTGATGTCGCCACACCAGACCTTGTTTGGCGCAGCCACGGTGAACTTGCGATCAAGGACATTGGGAATGTCGGGGCGCTCGACCGTGGCCTTCTTGTACGCATGAGAACCGGGCTGTTTGCTGATCAGTCCTTGTTCCTTCATCAATCTTCTGACTCTGAAACGCCCGACGTTAATGCCTTTATCCCGCAGCATGGCAACCAGACTGCGACTGCCCGCTGAGCTACGACTTTGGTTGAACAGCTCGTTGACACGACTGCATAGGTTCACTCGCGGACATCGATATGACGCCGCCGGGCCAAGTGGGCGTAATAACAAGATCGGGGTAGCTCGAAGACTGAACACAACAGTTGAACAGGGTAGTGCTTTGCCAACTGCCGAATCGACTTCAACGTCTGCGCCCGTGTTCCTCGACCATCAAGAGCGCAGTGGCCTCCTTTAATATTTTCTTCTCAAGCTCCAGCCGGTTGATACGGGCCTGAAGCTCCTGAATGGTCTGCTGCTCCGGCGTGAGCGCCTTGGTAGTGGGCGTAACGCCCCCGCGCTCCAGCTGCAACTGGGTAACCCAGCGGCGCAATAAGCTCTCACCTACATCGAGAGATCTGGCGGCCTCGGGACAACTGTAGCCTTGGTCGAGCACCAGGCTGGCAGCCTCACGCTTGAAAGTCGGGGTGAAGGTACGTCGTTGTCTGCTCATCGAACACCTCTGTATGGCGAGCATTCTCGCCTAAAAAGGTGTCCGGGGTTAGTAGACCACTACAGTGCGACGTGACCAGTCTTCTGCGTCGCGTTTAGTTCGGAAGGTTTTAGAGTTGGTGGGCCATCCAGTTTTGCGGATGACAGCTTTCCAAGTGCCGGCAGGGGTTTTGACAATTGTGGCCATCTGAGGACTCCAAAGGCGAGCAGACAGAACTGCACTGTACCTAATTTGTACCTTTGGACCATAGGATTATTCGTGAGGCCACACCCCTGAAAAGCACAAAGCCGCGCAATGCGCGGCTTTGAAGGTGGTGGGCCCACACGGACTCGAACCGTGGACCAAAGGATTATGAGCCCGAAAAAATCCCCCGTGGCGGTTGATTAAACCTTGTATTAGCCTGATTTTATTGAATATTTACCAACATTGGGGAAAGGTATTGGAATTCGGTGTGGACACATTGTGGACACATTCGACTGTACCGAGCTGCACAGATCTTCAATTCTTTGCACGCTGTGCAATGCCCTGGTACGCCAGGCGGCCCGTGCAGCACCTGCCCTGGGCTAGGGTTGCACCAGCCCTGGCGGTTGCACTATTTCGCGAGACAAAGCGCGTCGGCGGGAGGGGGATAAGTGATTTCTTCACGCTTTTTTCTTTACCCAAGCAGCGTTTACCTGCTAAGAAAAGAACATCGGAAATTTAGGGTGGGATATGGATAAGCCTAATCACGCATCTCCGCTGGAGATGCTGCAAATAATTGATTCGTTGAAGTTGTCTCCAGGTATGAGCTGTTCGGAGATAATGACTAAGTTAAGCAGTGCCGCCGACTCAGAACTCAGTGAGGTTTTGGCGTGGGCCACTTCGATGATGCTCGACGCTTCGAGTGCGCAAGCGCCCTTAGTACCGCTGTGTCGCTTTGGAACTCAAACGAGTGCCACCTTAGACTTCTTCAGTGATCAAGATATTTTCTGCTTGGCCGCAATTACGTCGGAGATTAGTAGCTCCGAACTAAGGGCTAGGATAAGTGATATTGTCGTGCTTAGATTACCTAGACTGGTAGCTCAGGCAGAAATCGCTGTGAATGCGTACTGGCAAAGTGCTCAAGAACTTATCGCTGCTGGAGAGATATTCACGGCGCTCCAGAGGATTGAGCGGGGGCTACGCCTTGGATTCCGATATAAGAAAGCGTTTGGAGAAGTCTATTCAGGCTTGTCCGAATATCTGATTGATCAATTGGAGTTAGGGTCTTTTGACGATCAGCAATTGAAATCAGTAAGGGTCATGTATGATTTGCGCATCAAGGATAATGGTTGGATTTGTTCAGTTTGCTTGAACTTTGCCGATCGGCATGTTGATAAGAAGAGTTATCGCATAGCTGTTTCATTACTGGAGTTGGCAGCTAGTTGTGCAATGTCCGATCCAGAGTTAGTGAATAAAATATTTCGCAAGATCGCTGATTGCCATCTCGCAGAGGCTAGGGCTCACAATAATTTTATGAGCTGTGCGTGTATTATCTCGGCGATTGAAGCACTTGAAAGGATACCTAATACTCGTTCGGAGCGAGATTCACTGTATTCAGACCTCAGAGAGCATCAACGAGACTGGCGACAGTATATGTCTTCATTCTCCATTCCTTCGCCAGATATCTCTGAAGATGTCGCCGATGCTAAAAAGGTGGTTGCCGGCACTGATTTTTTCGACAGCTTGTTTCGGTTGGTTCTTTTTGTTGCTCGTCCATCTGATGTAAGCAAGTTGCGAGATGACGCTTTGAAGTCCCTAGACGGTAATATCTTTGCTCATATGGGAGCTGAGCACATAGATCATGAAGGGCTTCCGGTCGCCATAGTTCCTAGTGTGACATCCGAGGAGCAAGATGAGGAGGGTATATGGGCTCAAATGATGCAGTATTTGAAGCTTGAGCATGAATTTATGGTCCAGGCTCGTATATTGCCGGCGCTACAAGAATTATCTTTGAGTTATTACTGGGAAGATGAATTTTGGATGAGGCTGCTTCGAAATCATCCATTCGTCCCAACAGGGCACGAAGAATATTACCTGAGAGGCCTAAACGCCGGGTTACAGGGTGACTTTCTGGGGTCGACACATTTTCTTATCCCTCAGGTTGAGAACTCGCTGCGATATATTTTGCGCCAAAAAGCAAGAGAGAATACTCGAAAATTTTCAGATGGAACCCAGGAGCGCGAAAGTCTTTCTTCACTGCTTGACAATGAGGAGATCGTGAGTGCGCTCGGTGAGGATGCCATGTTTGGGATAAAGGCAATCCTCACAGATAAAATATATGGTGATTTAAGAAATCAGGTCTCGCACGGGTATGTGCCTAGCAATTACATGTATAGCAGTGGCGCCATTTTTTTCTGGTGGCAAATTTTACAAATCATAATGCGTCCGTTTGCTGGGTACTGGAAAAAGACCTATGGGTAAATCTGATGGTGAGGATGCTCTATAGTTTAACTTCTTCCAAAGTGGTGGCAATCAGAGAGGTTTTTTCAAACATGTTGGAAAAAATTTCTTGGTTGTCAGGTGGTGGTGTTGGTCCGTGTTTGTGTAAGGCTAGTTGTTGATTCATTTCAATAACTATTAAGGCTAGGTCGTAAATTAGCTGGATGATGTTCACATCTTTGGACCCTAGCCAAGTTTTAGGCGCCTGCAGGCGCTGACTACCTGCCGTGATGCATTTCCGCATTCCTTCGATCCGCTCATACAGGTCGCCGCCGATCGTCGAATTGAACTTCTGCCCCACCACCAGGTTGAGATCGCGCCCGGTGGCCTGGTGCAGGTCATCGACAGCGGCCAGGCTCGCGGATCCGCCGGACAGCAGCTTGAGCGCTCCCAGGGCTTCGACCTTCTTCACCCCGCCTACCGTCTCGGTCGAGTGGTCGTCCACGTTCCTAGTGTGGCTCTGGAACTGCTCTCGGTTGGCCAGCGACTCCACCTCGCGCTCGATCGCCTTGTCCTGGATCTTTCCATCCGTCTGGCGCAGCCAGTTGCCGTCCGCGTCCACACGCTGCTGGCAGGCCTCGCTGTGCTGCCAGACCTGGTCGCCTTTGGGTACCCGGGGCA
>NZ_JAUTXS020000028.1:0-72922 GCF_030658255.1 Pseudomonas sp. RAC1 | reverse complement strand
GCGCGCCAGTTCAGACGCCGCCCATCGCGACCTCAGGAGGCCGAGCAGAGGTGGCATGGAGGGGGTTGACGGGCATGGATGCCCGTCAAGCGCTTGGGGCCATGGATGGCCCCTAAGCGCGGTACCCCCGGAATGCCACCGTCGCGAGGGAACCCCGCAGCGCAGCGAAGGGGCCGGATGCGGGAGCAAGCGGTTTTTGCCCCCCTTTTTTCCAAGAAAAAAAGGGGGTCGCCGTAAAGGCGAAAAGGTGACTAAGCCTCACCAAAGCCAACGGATATTCACCCAAGACAAGCAGCCCCCAAAACCCCCGCTTTTCAGCTTTTGCTATCCTGTGCCCCCCAAACACCAGCTCAGCAGATCCCAATGACCCCCATCGCCCCCCCTAGAGCCCCCCGTTTCAGCCGCAGGGACCACAAGACCCTGGGCCTGGCAGCCCTCGGCGGGGCGCTGGAAATCTACGATTTCATCATTTTCGTTTTCTTCGCCCTGACCCTGAGCCAACTGTTCTTCCCGCCGCAGATGCCCGAGTGGCTAAGGCTATTGCAGAGCTTCGGGATCTTCGTCACCGGTTATCTGGCGCGCCCGTTGGGCGGCATTCTCATGGCCCATTTCGCCGACCACCTGGGCCGCAAGCGCGTTTTCAGCCTGAGCATTCTGATGATGGCGCTGCCGTGCCTGCTGATCGGCGTGATGCCCACCTACGCCGACATCGGCTACGCCGCACCGCTGCTACTGCTGGCCCTGCGCATCCTGCAGGGCGCCGCCGTCGGTGGCGAGGTGCCCAGCGCCTGGGCTTTCGTCGCCGAGCATGCGCCACCGGGTCGACGTGGCTATGCATTGGGCTTTCTCCAGGCAGGCCTGACCTTCGGCTACCTGCTCGGGGCGTTGGTCGCCACGCTCTTGGCCCGACGCTATAGCCCGCAGGAAATCCTCGAATTCGCCTGGCGCTATCCCTTCGTGCTTGGCGGCGTGTTCGGCGTGCTCGGCGTATGGTTGCGCCGCTGGTTGAGCGAGACGCCGGTCTTCCTGGCCCTGCGCGAACGCCAGACGCCGCCCGTGGCGTTCCCGCTGCGCAGCGTGTTGACCGAGCACCGACGTTCGCTGATCCCAGCGGCGCTGCTGACCTGCGTGCTGACCTCGGCGGTGGTGGTGCTGGTGGTGATTACCCCCACCGTGATGCAGCAACGCTTTGGCATCGATGCCGGGCGAACTTTCGCCTTGAGCAGCGTCGGGATCGTCTTTCTCAATATCGGCTGCGTGCTGGCCGGACTGCTGGTCGACCGCATCGGTGCTTGGCGCGCGCTGATGCTCTACAGCCTGGTCCTGCCGCTGGGCATTGGCCTCTTGTATGCGAGCCTCATGGGGCAGTGGGGCTGGAGTTGGCTGGCCTATGCGCTGGCGGGTCTGAGCTGCGGCGTGGTGGGCGTGGTGCCGTCGGTGATGGTCGGGCTGTTCCCGGCGCAGATCCGCGTGTCCGGGATCTCCTTCACCTACAACCTGGCCTATGCGCTGTGGGCCAGTACCACGCCCTTGGCGTTGATCGCCCTGATGCCGTGGAGCCCCTGGGTGTGCGTAGGCTTCTGCCTGATCATGGGCGTTGTGGGCGCCGTGACCGGTGCCGTCTACGGTCAGCGCGCTCCTCTGTGTGTCGAAGAGCGCGCTGTGGGCTACTGAGTCGGGGTCAGGACTTGAAGCGTCCGACCAGGCCGTTGAGCTCTTCCGACAACTGCGACAACCGCCCGGAGTCCGATTGCGCCGAGCTGGCCAGACCCTCGACCAGGCGCGCCTCGTCGTAGATCTGCTGGATATGCCGGTTGATCTCCTCGGCCACGCTGTGCTGCTCCTCGGCTGCGGCGGAAATCTGCAGGTTCTGGTCGCGGATCTCGTTGACCGACAATTGGATGCCCTCGAAGCTGTCGCGCGCGCTTTCGATCGATGACACGCTGGCGCGCGACAGGTCCAGGCAACTGTCCATCTTCTGCGACACTTCTTGAGTCTTGTTGCCCAGCGCGTTGAGCAACTGATCGATTTCACCCGTGGAGTCGGCGGTGCGTTTGGCCAGTGCCCGCACTTCGTCGGCGACCACCGCGAAGCCACGGCCCTGATCGCCAGCGCGGGCGGCCTCGATCGCTGCGTTCAACGCCAGCAGGTTGGTCTGTTCGGCGATGGCGCGGATGGTGCCGAGAATCTGGTTGATGTTGCGGCTGCCTTCTTCGAGTTCGACCATCGCCTGCGACGATTCGCTCAGGCGCGTACCCAGGCGGTTGACGTTGTCGGTGGTCTGTTCGATCTGCTGCTTGCCCTCGGCCACCCGACGATGTCCGTTCTCTGCAGCGCCCGCCGCACTGCTGCACGAGCGGGCCACTTCGTTGGCGGTGGCGACCATCTCGTTGAAGGCGGTGGAGACCAGTTCCACGGCTTCGCGCTGGCGACCGGCGGCTTCATTCATGCTGCCGGCCAGCTCGCTGTTGGCGCGAGAGGCTTCATGCAAGTTACCGGACGCGGCGCCGATGTGCTGGATCAGCTGGCGGATCGCGGCGAGGAACTTGTTGAACCAGCCGGCCAACTCGGCGGTTTCGTCCTTGCCTTGCACCACCAGGTCGCGGCGCAGGTCGCCCTCACCTTGGGCTATTTGCTGCAGGCCGGTACTCACTTGGCCGATGGGTTTGACGATGACTCGCGAGAACGCAGCGGCGATCAATGCGAAGACCAGCGCCAATACCAGCACGATGACGATCGTGAGGTAGGTCATGGAGGTGGCGGCGCCCATCACTTCGCTGTATTCGATCAGGCCGACGAAGCGCCAGCCGAGCACCGGCGAGGTCCAGACGTTGGCCATGTAGCGCACCCCGTCGATCACCACCTCGGTCGAGCCCTGTTCGGTGGCCGCCAGTTGCGCATAAGGTGCACCGAGGTCCTTGAGCTGCTTGAAACCGTGGCTGGCATCGCGCGGATCGACCAGCACCGTACCGTTCTCGATCAGCATCACATAGCCGCTGTCGCCCAGCTTGATGCTCTTGATCAGCTCGGTGAGATTCTTCAGTGACACGCTGACCACGAACACGCCCTTAGGCTTGCCGGCAGCGTCGTTGAGGGTGCGGGCCGTGCCGACCAGGGCGACGTCATCTTTGTCGTAGTAGTACGCCGCCGTGCGCACGGTCTTGCCCGGTGCAGCCATGGCGGCCTTGTACCAGGGGCGGGTACGTGGGTCATAGCTGGCGAGCTTGGGGTCGTCTGGCCATTTGGCGTAGGTGCCGTCTTCCAGGCCGATGGAGAGGATCGCGGCGGCCGGATGGGTGGTGCCGTAGCGGGAGAAGGCGTCGATGACCTGTTGAGCGGAGGCGGGGAGTGGCCGGTTGGCGGCGTCGGCCGCGGTGTAGTCCTTCAGGGTGCTGACCGAGGTGTAGAAGGGGTCGGTCGCCATCTGCTCGACGTTCTGCAGGGTCCCGTCGAAGAACTGGCGCATGTTGCCGTCGATCTGACGAATCTCACGGGTGCTGCCATCGATGAACTGATCGACGGCCTCGGTGCGAATGTTCAGCACGGAGATGGCGCCGACCAAGGCCACCGGGATAAATGCCACCAGAACGAACGCAATCACCAGCTTATTTTTTATCTTCATCGGGACGAACCATTCGTGGGAAAACACGCAGGGCGTGGCCCGCCGTAAAACTGGCCACAGGCTATCTACCCTGTTTCGGCGCGTACCTGGCAAAGCTTTAGGGGTATTTCGTGTACAAAAACGTCCTCGATTGTTCTGAGAGCGTTTCCGGCCCGCCAGAAATGAAAAACCCGGCGCGGGCGCCGGGTGTAAGCAATTCGGTGAGGCTCAAGCCTGGCGGATCTTTTCCACTCGGCTTTCCTCCAGCTCCTTGCAGGCCTTCTGGATCATCTGCTCGGTGATCGGAATTTCGCGGCCTTGGGCATCGATGATCGAGCCGCACACCTGATGTTGAGTGTGCTGGGCGTTCTTAACGGTGTCGCTGCTATGTTGCAAGCTCATTTCCTGTCTCCTCTTCAGGTTGCAAGCTCAGACTAAACGCTCGCCGTGACTGACCTGTGACAGTTCCCTCGGTATCACGACACGTACAGTCCAACAGAAAGTACGAGAAAGCTCCAGTGCCCCAATTAGATCGATGAGCTATAGGCACTGTGCTCACTCGGCATGCGATCGCGCTGACGCTTCGAGAGTTCCAACAGGATGAACAAGCGGTGTTTAATACTTTCCACAGGCAACAAAAAACCCGCACGAGGCGGGCTTTTCGAAGGATTTGGTCGGAGAGACAGGATTCGAACCTGCGGCCTTCTCGTCCCGAACGAGACGCGCTACCTGGCTGCGCTACACTCCGATGGGCAAAATCCTAATGCATCGCATTTTTTAACGCAAGCCCTTGTTGTGTAAAGGGCCTTTGCCTCAAACACGGTGCGAATCAGAGCTCTTTGACAGTCCGCACCTGGTCTTTGTTGATGCGTGCACGCTTGCCGTCGAGCTGCTCGAATTCGTAGAAGCCGGAGTCTTCGTCGTAGGAAGGTTTGTCCACGGCTTGAATCTCGCGGCCATCGTTCAGCGTGATGACGGTGGGCGATGCGCAACCGGCGACGGCAGCCAGGCCCAGGGCAAGCAGGAAGGCGGGGAGGGTCCGTTGGATCATCGTGTGTCTCCATTTCGATGGTGCATGATGTGCCTCTGACGCTACCTGAGCATGCAAAGTTCCTCGTGGCGTGCAGTGCAAGGACAATCGCGTGGATACGATCCAGGACGAAGGCGGCCTTGTGCTATAACGGGCGCTTTACTTCCCGCATGACGGATTCCCATGAAAGCCAAGGCAGATACTCCCTTCGTGCCGCTGAACATCGCTGTGCTGACGGTCAGTGACACCCGTGCGTTCGACACCGACACTTCTGGCCAACTGTTCGTCGACCGGCTCACCGCTGCCGGGCACCGGCTGGCTGAGCGCGTGCTGCTCAAGGACGACCTGTACAAGATTCGCGCCCAGGTCGCCACCTGGATTGCCGATGACCTTGTGCAGGTCGTACTGATCACCGGCGGAACCGGCTTCACCGGTCGCGACAGTACCCCGGAAGCCGTCGCGTGCCTGCTGGACAAGCAGGTCGATGGCTTCGGCGAGCTGTTCCGCCAGATATCGGTGCCGGATATCGGCACGTCCACCGTGCAGTCCCGTGCGCTGGCAGGTTTGGCCAACGGTACCCTGGTGTGCTGCCTGCCCGGTTCGACCAACGCGGTGCGTACGGGTTGGGACGGCATTCTCGCCGAGCAACTCGACGCCCGTCATCGTCCGTGCAATTTCGTCGCTCACTTGAAACAGGCACCGGCCTGTGAAAGTCGTGGCTGAGGTGGCTGCGAGCCGGCCCTTGATGCCGGTGGAGCAGGCCTTGGAGCGCCTGCTGGCGCTGGCCGAGGCGGCGCCTATCGAGGACGTCGAGGAGGTTGCCCTGGGCGATGCCGAGGGGCGCGTGCTGGCCCAGGCGCTGGTTGCCAACCTCGATTTGCCGCCTTGGCCGAACAGCGCCATGGACGGCTACGCCGTGCGCCTGGAGGACCTGCACAATCAGCCTCTGGCGGTCAGCCAACGCATCTTCGCCGGCCATGCGCCGGCGGCTTTGCAAGCGGGCACCTGTGCGCGGATCTTCACCGGGGCACCGCTGCCCGAAGGCGCCGACTGCGTAGAGATGCAGGAAAACACCGAGGTGCTCGCAGACGGCCGGGTGCGTTTCCTGCACCCGCTTACCGCCCAGCAGAACGTGCGGCCCCAAGGTCAGGAAACCCGTGCCGGCGAACAGATCATGGTCGCAGGCACCCGTTTGGGGCCGATCGAGCTGGGTCTGGCTGCGACCCTGGGGCATGCCACGGTTCAGGTGCGTCGACGCCCGCGCGTCGCAGTGTTGTCGACCGGCGACGAACTGGTCGAGCCCGGACTGCCCCTGGGGCCCGGACAGATCTACAACAGCAATCGTCGACTGCTGGTCGGTTGGTTGCAGCGCATGGGCTGCCAAGTGATCGACGCCGGGATCCTCGCCGACGATCTGACGCTGACCCGCCAATGCCTGGAGCATCTGGGCGAAGTCGATTTGATCCTCTCCACCGGCGGGGTTTCCGTGGGTGAGGCCGACTACTTGGGCATGGCGCTGCGCGAGGCGGGCGAGTTGGCACTCTGGAAGCTTGCAATCAAGCCCGGCAAGCCGCTGACTTGCGGGCAATGGCGGGGCGTGCCGGTGATCGGACTGCCTGGCAACCCAGCCTCGACGTTGGTCACCTTCGCCTTGCTGGCGCGACCTTACCTGCTGCGTCGGCTTGGCGTCAGCGAGGTCGCACCGCTGCGTTTCTCGGTCCCGGCAGGCTTCGACTGGCCAAAGCCTGGCAGTCGCCGCGAGTATCTACGGGCACGCATCGAGGACGGCCAGGTGTGCCTTTATCCCAACCAGAGCTCTGGCGTGCTGCGCAGTGCAGTCTGGGCACAAGGGCTGGTCGAGGTGCACGAAGGTCGCACCGTGGCCATGGGCGACAGTGTCCCTTTCATCCCTTTCAGCGAATTGCTCGATTAACGTCCGACCTCAAGCAACCAAACCCATCCGGCAGGGATTCGCGCAGATTCGATCGACGGTGTGCAGCATTCGTCGATCTGCGGTGGTCGAGATTGCAATGGGTGTCTATCAGGAGAGTTTCGGATGCACGGGCACAAGGCGATGTTGATCCTGCACGGCAAGCAGGCGCTGAACGAAGAGGTACGCGAGGCGGTAGGGGCCGTGCGCGAACGTGGCCAGCATCTGGACGTGCGCTTGACCTGGGAAGCCGGTGATGCCCGGCGCCTGGTGGAGGAGGCGCTGAGCGCCGGCTACACGCAAATCGTGGCGGGAGGCGGGGACGGCACCTTGCGCGATATCGCCGAGGCCATTGCCCAATCCGGTGGTCAAGCCAGCCTGGTGCTGCTACCGCTTGGCACCGCCAACGATTTTGCCCGCGCGGCAGGGGTTCCGCTGGAGCCGGCAGGTGCATTGGCATTGCTCCAGGTGCCCGCGCGGGCAGTGGACCTTGGGCGCGTCGGCGAGCAGATGTTCCTGAACATGGCTACCGGTGGCTTCGGCAGTCAAGTGACGGCCAGCACCTCGGAGGATCTGAAGAAAGTGCTCGGCGGGGCGGCCTATCTGTTCACCGGGTTGTCACGTTTCAGCGAGCTGCAGGTGGCTTCGGCCACCTTGCACGGCCCGGACTTTCATTGGCAGGGCGAGTTGTTGGCGCTGGCGGTCGGCAATGGTCGTCAGGCGGGCGGAGGTCATGTGCTGTGTCCTGAGGCCCTGGCTGACGATGGGCTGTTGGATGTCGCCATTCTGCCCGCGCCTCAAGCCATGGTTGGGGCACTGCGCGATTTGCTGAGCGGTGAGGAACTGTTCGTGCGGGCGCGGCTGCCTTGGGTGGAGATCGGCCAGGCTGAAGAACTGGCGCTGAATCTCGACGGCGAACCGTTGAAAGAGGGCAGTCTGCGCTTCGAAGCCGTGCCGGGGGCACTGCGCGTGCACCTGCCCAGCGACTCACCCTTGCTCAGTCATCCAGGCTGATGATGCCTTCGCGCACGGCAAACAGCACCAGGCCCGCCACATCGTAGATCTGCAGGCGCTTCATGATCTGCGAGCGGTGGGTCTCGACGGTCTTTATCGATAATCCCAACCCGTTGGCGATCTCCCGGGTGGATTTGCCGCGCACGATCAGGCGCAGGATTTCCAATTGCCGGGCCGTGAGGTGGTGCCGGTCGCTGGAAGACGGCCTGCTGCTCTGGGCGCGCAGCAGGGCTTGATTGATCACCGTGTGGGCGATGGCTGGGCTCAGATAACGTTCGCCGCTGCACAAGGCACCTAGGGCGTGCTCCAGTTCGCTGGCGCTGGTGTCTTTCAGCAGATAGCCGTGTGCGCCGCTTTCCAGCGCGCGCATGATCAAGTCCGGCTCGGTGTGCATCGACAGGATCAGTACTTTGCACGCGCAGCCGCTGTCGCGCAGTTGGGTCAAGGCATCCAGGCCGTTGGTCGAGCGCATGGAAATGTCCAGCAGGACGATGTCCGGGCTCAAGCTTTGTGCCATCTCCAGAAGGTGCTGGCCGTCATCGGCTTCGCCCACCACTTCATAATCGACAAGGTCGGTGACCAGCGCACGCACGCCGGCTCGAATCAGTGAATGATCATCGATCAGCAGCAGCCTAATCATCGCAATGTGCCGTGCTGGCTCGTTCTTCGCGGCGTGCAGGCCAAGGGAACAAGACTTCGATGCGGGTACCTTGACCGGGCTGGCTGATCACCTCCAGGCGGCCTTGCAGCGCGGCTATCCGCTCCTGCATGCCGGCCATGCCGCCATGGCCGCGCAGCCCTGCAACGTGGGTCGGTTCGAAGCCGACACCATCGTCCTTGATGGACAGGCGCAGACCTTCCGGCATGCGCTTTAGGCGAATCAACAGGTTGTGTGCACGGGCGTGGCGCAGCACGTTGGTGACTGCCTCCTGGGTGATGCGAAAAGCTGCCATGGTCACCGCTTCGCCGATACCGCCCAGGCGCTGCTGGCATTCCAGGCTCCAATGCACGTCGCTGTTTTCCAGCGCTCGCAGTAGGTGAGCCCGTAAGCTCGCCTCCAGGCCCTGACTGTTCAGTTGTCGCGGATTGAGCAGCGCGGACACATCGCGCACGCTGTCCAAGGTGGTGTCGAGCGTGTCGCGCAGGATGTCGCAGTGCGGGTGCAGCGTGGTCGGCATCCGACGCCGTAGCCAGTCGAGCTGGAGCTTCGCGGCGGTGAGCGACTGTCCGATGTCGTCGTGCAGTTCGCGGCTCAGGCGCTGGCGTTCGCCCTCCTGGACTTCGAGCATGCGCTCTGCCAGTTCCTCGGGCTGCAGATGAATCGCGCCCCTGCAGCGGCACAGTTGCCACGCGACGGCGAGCAGGGCGATCAATTGCAGGATGAGCGCCGCCGTCGACAAGCGTTGAGCGCTGGCATAGGCGACCACGCTGGCGATCAAGGAGGCCGCACAGAGCACCGCAGTCGCCGCAGGCAGCCAGGTGACGCGCGGGCGGCAATGCAGAGGAATCTTCAAGCGTGAAAGCATAGATTGGAAAGCCACTGGATAATTGCCGGCGCAGGTCGCGAAACACGCCTTGGCGCTGTGAATGACCTGCTTATTCAATCAACAATGAACACGCTGATTAGTGTGGAACCCGCGTGTGGTGGGTGTTGTTTAGTGCGCATGGTATCACTTCGAATCGATTTGGTCGCGGCTGCTTAGTTGCTCTGAGCCGAGTTAATACGGGGCGCGCAGAGGTGTAAGTGAACCCTGGAGAAAATGGCCATGCGCTATTATCTCTACAGAATCAGAAACTTCTTGAATAACTAAGCTAATGCGCTATCACGGCCCTGACATAACTTGACCTATCTAACAAGTTATCGAGTGTTGATGGGGCAACACTTTGACTCGTTAGTGGGCATGGTCTCTTCACTCATTCAGGGAACGCGTTGCCGACGCGGGGGAGGGGCAAGGTTGGTCAAGGGCACTGGCCAAGGCGCCGACGAGCAATTGCTGCTCCGTGCCGTCCAAATGCAGTTGGCCTGTGTGTGGATCGACCAACTCCAGTTGCCAATCCAGCAGATCAAGACACTCCGCCAGCGCCGAAAGCGCGCCAGACGGTAACCGACAGCCCTCGCAACTGGGCTGGAGTAATTGCCGCAGCACGGTTGAGTAACAGGATATTTCGCGCATCCCCGATACGCTCGCGCCTTGGGCCAGCGTGTGCAGACATTCGTCCAGGCAGCGGCAGGCGTCGGGGTCGTTGCCGATCAGTGCCAGATGCTGCAAGCACTCCTGGGCGCGTTTGAGCAAGGCTTGCGCATCTGGCAGAAATTCCCGCAGCACGGCGGAGTTAGAGGGCCCGCGTTCCATCGTCAGCCTCCGCTGCGCGACGAGCAAGCAGGGGGTAACCACATCCAGATGTTCGCTGACAAAAGCCTGACTCCGTCCATGCACTGAGAATGGCGTCACATTAATGGCTAAAGGATATCGCGAATATCAGGTTGCTCCCGATTGAACCTAAGGGTTTCCCTGATGAGGTGTTTGCGAGGCGGCGCTAGGGCTTTGAAGTAGGTGGCAGCAGTTAAGCATGATGGTAAAGTGATATCAATCGCCGTTCGGGGATTTTGTCGCGTGCATCAAGCTCTGGCCAATTGTGCCGATACAGGTCAGATGCATCCAATATTTTCGCTTCAAAGCCTGGGGGTTGTGCAATGGCTGGCATTCTCGACACGGTAGATCAACGCACGCAATTGGTGGGCGAGAACCGCCTGGAAATCCTCATGTTTCACCTGGCTGGTCGACAGTTGTTCGCGATCAACGTGTTCAAGGTCCAGGAGGTGCTGCAACTGCCCAAGCTGACGCTCATGCCGCAGCGCCACACCTTCGTGTGCGGCGTGGTCAACCTGCGTGGGCAGACTTTGCCGGTGATCGACCTGTCCCAGGCGATCGGCATGCGTCCCCTGCAACCGGGGCCTGACAGCACCATCATCGTCACCGAATACAACCGCTCGGTGCAGGCGTTCCTCGTCGGCGGCGTGGACCGCATCGTCAACATGAACTGGGAGTCCATCATGCCGCCGCCCACCAGCGCCGGCCGCCAGCATTACCTGACAGCCATCACCAAGGTCGACGACAGGCTGGTCGAGATCATCGACGTGGAAAAGGTTTTGGCCGAGATCGTGCCGTACAGCGCCAAGGTCTCGCGCGACAAACTCGAAGATCCGGTATTGGCCCGTGCTCGTGGTCGCGAAGTGCTGCTGGTCGACGACTCCAGCGTGGCCCTGGCGCAACTGCGCGACACCCTGTCGCAACTGGGGATGAAGCTGCACGTCGCCAGCGACGGTCTCAAAGCGCTGCGCCTGCTCAAAAGCTGGGCCGATGCTGGGGAGGATGTCTGCGAGAAATTGCTGATGATCTTCACCGATGCGGAGATGCCCGAGATGGATGGTTATCGCCTGACCACCGAGATCCGCAACGATCCTCGGCTGCGTGGGCTGTACGTCGTACTGCACACTTCATTGTCGGGTAGTTTCAACGAATCCATGGTGAAGAAAGTAGGTTGCGACAACTTCCTTTCCAAGTTCCAGCCAGACCGGTTGGTGGAAGTGGTGCGCGAGCGCCTGTCGCTCGATCACGCTGCGGTCTGAGCCCTGCACGCGACGTGCAGCGGGTATAAGCTTGGGCTTTGACGAGCGTGAGGCGGTTGGCATGTTTCTGAGTGCGTTGTACCGGTATCCGGTGAAATCAGGCCAGGCGCAGTGCCTGGCCGAATCGGCGCTCGACGCTCTGGGCCTGGACGGCGACCGACGCTGGATGGTGGTCGAGCAGGACACGGGTCGGTTTCTGACCCAGCGCGCCTGGCCGCAGCTTGGCCGGCTCAAGGCCTGCCCCGGTGAAGACGGCGCTTTGTTGCTGGAGGCGCCGGGGCAGTCGCCGTTGCAGGTGCGGGTGCCGGAAGTCGACGAAAATCTGCGAGGGGTCACTCTGTGGCGCGACACCTTGCGCGTGCCCGACGCTGGAGAGGCCGCCGCACAGTGGCTCAGCCAACTGCTGGACAAGCCCGTGCGCTTGGTGCATTGCCCACGCCAGCGTGCACGCTACTTGCCCAGCGGCTATGGGCTGGACACCGATCGGGCTGCCTTTCCCGACGGTTTTCCCTTTTTGCTGATCGGTCAGTCGTCGCTCGATGAGCTCAATCGGCGCATCGGTCGTCCCCTGCAGATGTTGCGTTTTCGCCCTAACCTGGTGGTCGAAGGCGCCGAGCCCTTTGCCGAGGATGGTTGGAAGCGTATCCGTATCGGTGAACTGACCTTTCGCGTACTCAAACCGAGCGTGCGCTGCATCCTCACCACCCTTGACCCGGACACTGGCGAACGCAGTGCCGATCGGGAGCCGTTGACCACGTTGAAGACATTCCGCGAGCGCGACGGCGATGTGCTGTTCGGGCAGAACCTGGCCGTCGATGGCCGCGGACGTCTCGAGGTGGGCATGCCGGTGGAGGTGTTGGAGTAGCAGCTTGGGGGAGGCGACGGCAGGCGCTTGTCGCGCCATAATCGGCCCTTAATCGCACCCTGTTGCACTGCGCGTCCCATACCCGGAGATTCCCTTAAATGCATGTTCTGCTCTGCGAGGATGACGATCTGATCGCCAGCGGCATCTGCGCCGGACTGGCGGCTCAGGGGCTGACGATCGATCGGGTGGCCAGCGCCTCGGCGGCGCGGGCATTGCTGCAGGCAGCGCAGTTCGATGTGATGATTCTCGATCTGGGGCTGCCTGACGAAGACGGTCTCAAACTGCTGCGTCGTCTACGTCAGCAGGGCGAATTGCTGCCGGTGCTGGTGCTGACGGCCCGCGACGCCGTCACTGATCGTGTCGAGGGGCTTCAGGCGGGCGCCGATGATTACCTGCTCAAACCGTTCGACCTGCGCGAGCTCGCGGCGCGTCTGCACACCCTGCTGCGGCGCGTGGCCGGGCGTGCGGTCAATGTCATCGAGCATGGCCCTTTGTGCTACAACCCCAGCAGCTGCGAAGCGACGCTGGCTGGGCGGCCCGTGGATCTGTCGCGGCGCGAACAGGCGCTGCTCCAGGCGTTTCTGCAGAATCCTGGTCGGGTGCTGTCCGGCGAGCAGCTCAAGGATTGCGTATACGGCTTCAGCGACGAGGTCGAAAGCAACGCCCTCAACGTCCATATCCATCACCTGCGGCGCAAGCTCGGCAACAGCATCGTCGAGACCGTGCGTGGCCTGGGCTACCGTCTCGGTCCAGCGCAGGTCAACGAGGAGCGCGCGCCATGAGCCTGCGCGTGCGGCTGTCACTGATTCTCGGCAGTGCCTTCATCCTGATCTGGATTCTGGCGGCAACCTGGATGCTGCGCGACTTGCGCCAACAAATGATGTTTTCCCTCGACCAGCGCCTGGTGGCCTCCGCGCGCATGGTGGCGGGACTTGTCGATCAACTGCCTCAGCCGCTGACCGGCAAGGACCGTGAAGCGCACTTTGCCGCCGACCAGTTCAGCGTTCCAGACGGCATGGCCTGCCAGGTCAGCTCCCTGCGTGGTGAGATTCTGGCCAGCAACCATAAGCACGACGGCAGCATGGACGACCAGCGCAGCGGCTTTCGCGATCAGACCATCGATGGCAGTGCCTGGCGTACCTTTACCTACAACCACGGGGATGTGCGCATTACCACGGCCGACAGGCATCAGGAGCGTGAGGCGCTCAATCGCTCGATTCTGCTGGCGGCCTCGGCGCCGGTGTTGATGGCCCTGCTCGGTAGCCTGGGGCTACTCTGGATCGGTCTGGGCAAGGGCCTGGAGCCGCTCAACCGCATGCGCGATGCCTTGCGTCGGCGTCGCGCCGACAGCGTCGAGCCGCTGCAGGTGTCGGGTATGCCCAGCGAGTTGCAGCCGCTGCTGGAAACCCAGAACCAGTTGTTCCTGCGCATCGCTCAGACCCTGGAGCGCGAGCGGCGTCTGACCGACGATGCCGCGCACGAGCTGCGCAGCCCCCTGACCGCGATCAAGACCCATCTGCAGGTGGCGCGCATGACCGACGGCCAGGTACGCGAGCAGGCGCTGGAGCATGCCGAGCAAGGCACCGATCGCATGCACCGCACCTTGGAGCAGTTGCTGATGCTGGCGCGGGTCGAGGGCAGCTTGTCGTTCGACGATGGGGTGCAGTGCAGCGCCGAGCAGGTCGCACGCCTGGCGATGCAGGATGCCAGTGGTGGAGATAACCGGCGCATCGCGCTGCATTTGCCGCAGGAAGCGGCGCGCGTTTACCTGGGCATGCCGGCGCCACTGGCAGTAGCGGCATTGCGCAATCTGCTGGATAACGCGCTGCGCCACGGTGGCAGCGAGGCGGTGGAGCTGGAGGTGCAGATGGCCGAAGGGCAGGTGGGGTTCGTGGTGCGCGACCACGGTCCGGGTATCGCCGATGAAGATCTGGAGCATTTGACCGAGCGGTTCTGGCGCAACAGCAAGAGTCTGGGCAGCGGGCTGGGCTTGGCGATCGTGCAGGCGATCGTGCAGCGTTGCGCCGGCAGCTTGAAATTCGACAGTCGCAGCGATGGTCTGCGGGTGTGCCTGCAGGTGCCGGTGCGCGAGCTGACTTGAAGTAAGAAGCGGGCTAAATCCCCGCCTGGCTCAAGCGTTTCACAAGCAATGACTTCCCGGCACTCTCTGCGCTGACAGGCGCGTGACGGGCGTCTCTACTTGCTTGCGAGGGTTCGCCGATGTCGACCGTTTCCCGTCTCGCCCAGGCGCTGCCTGCCTGCGTGCCAGAGACCCTGTATACGTTTCGTGAGTCACCCCTGCTGTTGCGTCAACAGCGGCAGGAGTCCAATGCGCGCAGCTATCCGCGGCGTATTCCGCTGGTACTCAAGCGCGCCCGTGGCATTCATGTGGAAGACGTCGAGGGGCGACAGTTCATCGACTGCCTCGCTGGCGCGGGCACCCTGGCATTGGGGCACAACCATCCGGTTGTGGTGGAGGCGATCCAGCGCGTGTTGGCCGATGAGTTACCGCTGCACACCCTTGACCTGACTACGCCGGTCAAGGATCAATTCGTTCAGGACTTGTTCGCCGTGCTGCCGGAGTCCTTGCGGCGGGATGCGAAGATCCAGTTCTGCGGGCCAACGGGCACCGACGCGGTGGAAGCTGCATTGAAGCTGGTGCGCACGGCCACCGGGCGCAGCACTGTGCTCGCTTTCCAGGGTGGCTACCATGGCATGACTCAGGGCGCGCTGAGCCTGATGGGCAGTCTGGGGCCGAAGAAAGCACTGGGGGCGCTACTGAGCAGCGGCGTGCAGTTCATGCCTTATCCGTATGATTACCGATGCCCGTTCGGCCTCGGCGGCGAAGCTGGCGTGCGGGCCAACCTGCATTATCTGGAAAATCTCTTGCTCGACCCCGAGGCGGGTGTGCAGTTGCCTGCTGCGGTCATCCTGGAGGTGGTGCAAGGTGAGGGTGGCGTCATACCAGCGGACATCGAGTGGTTGCGTGGTGTGCGCCGAATCACCGAAAAGGCCGGAGTGGCGTTGATCGTTGACGAAATCCAGAGCGGCTTTGCCCGTACTGGGCGGATGTTCGCCTTCGAACATGCCGGCATCGTGCCTGACGTGGTCACCCTGTCCAAGGCCATTGGTGGCAGCCTGCCGCTTGCCGTGGTGGTCTACCGTGATTGGCTGGATACCTGGGCCCCGGGCGCTCACGCGGGCACCTTCCGCGGTAATCAGATGGCCATGGCGGCGGGTTCTGCGGTGATCGACTATCTGGTGGAACACCGCTTGGACGAACATGCGCATGCCATGGGGCAGCGGCTGCGCGGCCATTTGCAGCACCTGCAGCGTGATTATCCGCAGTTGGGCGATATCCGTGGACGGGGTTTGATGCTAGGTGTGGAGTTGGTCGACCCGCAGGGTACGCGGGATGCGCTCGGTCATCCGCTCGCCTCGCCGGAGCTGGCGCCCAAGGTGCAGCGCGAATGCCTGAGGCGCGGGCTGATTCTTGAGCTCGGCGGTCGGCATGGTGCGGTGGTGCGGTTCCTGCCACCACTGATCATCAGTGCCGAGCAGATCGATGAGGTCGCCGAGCGCTTCGCGCGTGCGGTACAGGCGGCGGTCGCCTCGGACTGAGTGAGCAGCCGTCTGTTCAGTTGGGCGATGGCTTAGAAGAAAGGCACCTTTTCAGGTGCCTTTCTTTATAGGGTGCCCTCAGCCGTGCAGCTCTTCTGCTGCGTAGAGGGTGTTCTCCAGCAGGCAGGCGCGGGTCATGGGACCGACGCCGCCTGGAACTGGCGTGATCCATCCTGCACGCGGTAGGGCGGTTTCATACACGACATCGCCGACCAGCTTGCCGTCGTCCTGACGATTGATGCCGACGTCAATGACGATGGCGCCTTCCTTGATCCATTCCCCCTTCACCAAGCCGGGCTTGCCCGCCGCCACCACGACCAGATCGGCGCGGCCGACATGGCCTGCCAGATCCTGCGTGAAGCGGTGGCAGACGGTCACGGTGCAGCCAGCCAGGAGCAATTCCATGGCCATGGGGCGGCCAACGATGTTCGAGGCACCCACGATCACGGCGTTCATGCCGTAAAGCTCCTGACCGGTGCTGTGCAGCAGGGTCATGATGCCTTTCGGTGTGCACGGGCGCAGCAGTGGAATGCGCTGGGCCAGACGACCGATGTTATAGGGATGGAAGCCGTCGACGTCCTTGTCTGGACGAATGCGCTCGAGTAGCAGAGAAGCATCCAGGTGGGCAGGCAGTGGCAGTTGCAGCAGGATGCCGTCGACGGCTGGGTCGTCGTTGAGGCGGTCGATCAGATCGGATAGGGCTTGCTGCGTGGTATCGCTGGGCAGGTCGAACGCCTGGGAGATGAAGCCGACTTCTTCACAGTCTTTGCGCTTGTGCGAAACGTAGACTTGGGAGGCCGGATCGGTGCCGACCAGGATCACCGCCAGGCCCGGGGTACGCAGGCCCTGCTGGCGGCGTTGCGCGACGCGTTGGGCGATCTGCTGGCGCAGGTTGGCGGCGATCGCCTTGCCATCGATAAGGTGTGCAGTCATAGACGCGTGATTAACCATCGAGAAGGGAACAATAAAGAGGGCGCATTCTCGCACGACCGCAGCCGAGGGCAAAGGCGCGTGGTCGGGCAAATCTTCTAAGCCCTTCAATAATTTAAATTTTTTTGAGAAAGGTGTTGACGCTAATACAAGGTGCCTATTAAGATTCGCCGCACTTGTCGGGCACAGCCTAGCACTGGTTGGTGAAGTCGGGCAGAATGGGTGGTTTTCTGATCGCTTGTTCGGTTTGGCATCAGCTCTTGCGCCCGTAGCTCAGCTGGATAGAGCATCCGCCTTCTAAGCGGATGGTCGCAGGTTCGAGTCCTGCCGGGTGCGCCATTAGGCAGCTTGGGCAAGCAAGTCGGTCTGTAAAGCGATATGGTGGGCGTAGCTCAGTTGGTAGAGCGCTGGATTGTGATTCCAGTTGTCGTGGGTTCGATTCCCATCGTCCACCCCATATTTTGCGAAGGCGCCTTGATGGTAAATCCGGCGCCTTTGTCTTGAGCGTCATGCGGACGTGGTGAAATTGGTAGACACACTGGATTTAGGTTCCAGCGGCGCAAGCTGTAAGAGTTCGAGTCTCTTCGTCCGCACCATGTTTCTCTAAGTTGTACGGTAACACTGCATTCTGGTGGGCGTAGCTCAGTTGGTAGAGCGCTGGATTGTGATTCCAGTTGTCGTGGGTTCGATTCCCATCGTCCACCCCATATTCATTCGAGGGCGCCTTGATCTTGAGATCGGGCGCCTTTGTCGTTTCTGCTCGGGTTGTTGCGCTGCGTGAGGCGTGTCTGTTTTGCCGCTCGCGCGAGTCTACTGGTGGCGCGAGCCTGGAAGCTGATAGATTTCAACCGGTTGAGAAGCGGGTCGTGGCCGGTGGAGGGCTTGCCGATGATTGCAAAAGAAGCACGTCAGGCTTTGGCATTGCAGCGCTTCTGCCAAAGCCATCCGCAACTGCTCGAAGAGATTCGTGAGCTTGAGCCGCGCGAGCAGGCGCAGCAAATCGAATGGGCGTTCGAGGACGCGGCTCAGGAGCAGGGTGTCGAGCCCTGGGAGTTGGCGTTGCAACTGATTGCAGAAACGCCGGAGCAGTTGCAGGCCATGCGCCTGGAGACCCATCGCGAGGTCGCAGATGCGCTGGGTATGTCGTGGCAAGAATACTGCGGTTTCAATGACATCGAGCCGTCTTGAGCGGCTTTGCGGCAAGCATTGAACGAGTGAGTTCCAGGGTTCCTGGGTGATCACCCTCCAGGCCGCAATTAATGAGGCCTCAAGCGTTTCGGTGCAGGTTTATCAAGGAAAACGACCGTCGTAGCGTTCGGTATTCTGGGTGGGGTGACTTCTGGTGTCTGAATCACTAGAATATTCGCCCTTGATTCTGGAGTCGGGCTATCGCCGGCTAACGTCTGTGCAACGAGGAATATCCATGCAAGTTTCTGTTGAAAACACTTCCGCTCTCGAGCGCCGCATGACCATCGCCGTTCCGGCCGAGCGCGTCGAGAACGAAGTCAACAAGCGTCTGCAACAGACTGCCCGTCGTGCCAAGGTCCCGGGCTTCCGTCCAGGCAAGGTTCCGATGAGCGTTATCCGTCAGCGTTACGAAGACGCGGCCCGTCAGGAAGCCTTCGGTGACCTGGTGCAGGCCTCCTTCTACGAAGCCGTGGTCGAGCAGAAGCTCAACCCTGCGGGTTCGCCGGCCGTCGAGCCGAAGTCGTTCGAAAAAGGCAAGGATCTCGAGTTCGTTGCCATCTTCGAAGTATTCCCCGAGTTCACCGTCGCCGGTTTCGAATCGATCAACGTCGAGCGCCTGAACGCCGAAGTGGCGGATGCCGATCTGGACACCATGCTCGAAGTGCTGCGCAAGCAAAACGTGCGTTACGAAGCCGTCGAGCGCGCGGCCGAGAAAGACGATCAGGTCAACATCGACTTCGTCGGTAAGATCGATGGCGAAGCCTTCGCGGGCGGCTCGGCCCAGAACACCCCGTTGGTCTTGGGCTCCGGTCGTATGATTCCGGGCTTCGAAGACGGCCTGGTCGGCGCCAAGGCTGGCGAAGAGCGCGTGGTCAACGTGACCTTCCCAGAGGATTATCAGAACCTGGACCTGGCCAACAAGGCTGCCGAGTTCACCATCACCGTGAACAGCGTTTCTGCGCCGGTGCTGCCTGAGCTGAATGAAGCGTTCTTCGCCCAGTTCGGTATCAAGGAATCGTCCCTGGAAGGTTTCCGCACCGAAGTTCGCAAGAACATGGAGCGCGAACTGCGCCAGGCCATCAAGACCAAGGTCAAGAATCAGGTCATGGATGGTCTGCTGGCCGCCAACCCGGTCGACGTGCCGAAGGCGCTGGTGGAAAATGAAGTCAATCGTCTGCGCGTCCAGGCTGTTCAGCAGTTCGGCGGCAACATCAAGCCTGATCAACTGCCAGCCGAGCTGTTCGAAGAGCAAGCCAAGCGTCGCGTGGTGCTAGGCCTGATCGTTGCCGAGGTGGTCAAGCAGTTCGACCTCAAGCCGGACGACGCCAAGGTTCGCGAGATGATCGAGGAGATGGCGTCCGCTTACCAGGAGCCTGAGCAGGTCATCGCTTGGTACTACAAGAATGACCAGCAAATGAACGAAGTGCGTTCGGTTGTGCTGGAAGAGCAAGTTGTAGATACTGTCCTGCAGAAAGCGACTGTGACCGACAAGTCGGTCTCGTACGAAGAGGCTGTCAAGCCAGCACAGGCTCCTGCCGAAGCTGAGTGATTTGCTACTTTGTAGGAAACCCCACAAGCCAGCCTTCGGGCTGGCTTGTGCGTTATTAAAGCCATGACTATTTGGGAGTGAGTGCAGGACATGTCCCGCAATTCTTATATTCAGCAGAGCTCTGACATCCAGGCCGCAGGCGGTCTGGTCCCGATGGTTATCGAGCAGTCCGCCCGTGGCGAACGTGCCTACGACATCTACTCGCGCCTGTTGAAGGAGCGTGTGATCTTCCTGGTCGGGCCTGTAGAAGACTACATGGCCAACCTGGTCGTGGCGCAGCTGCTGTTCCTTGAGGCGGAAAACCCCGACAAGGATATCCATCTCTACATCAACTCGCCGGGCGGTTCGGTGACCGCTGGCATGTCGATCTACGACACCATGCAGTTCATCAAGCCCGACGTTTCCACCATCTGCATCGGCCAGGCCTGCAGCATGGGTGCGTTCCTGCTGGCTGCCGGTGCCGCGGGCAAGCGTCATTGCCTGCCCAACTCGCGAGTGATGATTCACCAGCCGCTGGGCGGCTTCCAGGGCCAGGCGACCGATATCGAGATCCATGCCCAGGAAATCCTCAGCATCAAAGCACGCTTGAACGAGCTGTTGGCTTTCCACACCGGCCAGGATCTGGAAACCATCAAGCGCGATACCGAGCGCGACAACTTCATGAGCGCCTCGCGCGCGGCCGAGTATGGTTTGGTCGACTCGGTCTACGACAAGCGGCAACTGGTGTCCTGAGCCCAGGCGCCAGAGCGGGCGGGCGCCCAAGGCGCCTGCCTGCGGACTTGAAAAAGCCCGCAATTGCCTTCATCTTGTGTTGCAAGCCTACCGGATTGGATCGATCGAATGACTGACACCCGTAACGGCGAGGACAACGGCAAATTGCTCTATTGCTCCTTCTGCGGCAAAAGCCAGCACGAAGTGCGCAAATTGATTGCCGGGCCCTCGGTATTTATCTGCGACGAGTGCGTCGACCTGTGCAATGACATCATCCGCGAGGAGGTGCAGGAAGCCCAGGCCGAAAGCAGCGCGCACAAATTGCCTTCGCCGAAAGAAATCAGCGGCATTCTTGACCAGTATGTGATTGGTCAGGAACGTGCCAAGAAGGTGCTCGCCGTAGCGGTGTACAACCACTACAAGCGCCTCAATCAGCGTGACAAGAAAGGCGACGAAGTCGAGCTGGGCAAGAGCAACATCCTGCTGATCGGGCCGACTGGCTCGGGTAAGACCCTGCTCGCCGAAACCCTCGCTCGCCTGCTGAACGTACCCTTCACCATCGCTGACGCCACCACCCTGACCGAAGCCGGTTATGTCGGTGAGGACGTCGAGAACATCATTCAGAAACTGCTGCAGAAGTGCGACTACGATGTGGACAAGGCCCAGATGGGTATCGTCTACATCGACGAGATCGACAAGATTTCGCGCAAGTCGGACAACCCGTCCATCACCCGTGACGTTTCGGGCGAGGGCGTGCAGCAGGCGCTTTTGAAGCTGATCGAAGGCACCGTCGCCTCCGTACCGCCGCAGGGCGGTCGCAAGCACCCGCAGCAGGAGTTCCTGCAGGTCGATACCCGCAACATCCTGTTCATTTGCGGCGGGGCATTCTCGGGCCTGGAGAAGGTCATCCAGAATCGCTCCACCAAGGGCGGCATCGGCTTTAGCGCACAAGTGCGCAGCCAGCAGGAAGGCAAGAAGGTGGGTGAGTCGCTGCGCGAGGTCGAGCCGGACGATTTGGTCAAGTTCGGCCTGATCCCTGAGTTCGTGGGTCGTCTGCCGGTATTGGCGACGCTCGACGAACTGGATGAGGCTGCACTGATGCAGATCCTCACCGAGCCGAAGAACGCCTTGACCAAGCAGTACGCCAAGCTGTTCGAGATGGAAAGCGTGGATCTGGAGTTCCGCAGCGACGCGCTCAAGGCTGTTGCCCGCAAGGCGCTGGAGCGCAAGACTGGTGCGCGCGGTCTACGTTCGATCCTCGAAGGCGTTCTGCTCGACACCATGTACGAGATTCCTTCGCAGAAGGAAGTCAGCAAGGTGGTCATCGACGAGAGCGTCATCGAAGGTACCTCGCAGCCGCTGCTCATCTACGAGAACAGTGAGCCGCAAGCCAAAGCCGCACCTGACGCCTGAGTCGGACGCGGCGTGAGTGAAGTCTGAAGGGGCCTACGGGCCCTTTCTGCTTTTCTGGCGCCAGCGCTTGTATTTTTGCCTACCTACCCCCACATTAGCCCCAAGCACTATTTCCACCGGTTTCCGGCCGACAGGCCGCTGTAGAGGCGAAATCATGAAGACCACTCTCGACTTGCCTCTTTTGCCATTGCGCGATGTCGTCGTTTATCCGCATATGGTTATCCCGCTGTTCGTGGGACGCGAGAAGTCCATCGAAGCACTTGAGGCTGCGATGATGGGTGAAAAGCAGATTCTCCTGCTCGCCCAGAAAAACCCAGCCGATGACGACCCGGGTGAAGATGCCCTGTACCGTGTCGGCACGGTCGCCACTGTCCTGCAATTGCTCAAACTGCCCGATGGCACCGTCAAGGTGCTGGTCGAGGGTGAGCAGCGGGGTGCGGTCGAACGCTTCAGCGAGGTCGATGGGCATATTCGTGCCGAGGTCAGCCTGATCGACGAAGTCGAGACGGCGGAGCGTGAGTCTGAAGTCTTCGTACGTACGCTGCTATCGCAGTTCGAGCAGTACGTGCAGTTGGGCAAGAAAGTGCCGGCAGAAGTGTTGTCGTCGCTCAACAGCATCGAAGAGCCTGGACGCCTGGTCGATACCATGGCGGCCCACATGGCATTGAAGATCGAGCAGAAGCAGGAAATCCTCGAGATCATCGAGTTGTCGGCGCGTGTCGAGCATGTACTGGCGCTGCTGGATGCCGAAATCGACCTGTTGCAGGTCGAAAAGCGTATTCGCGGCCGGGTCAAAAAACAGATGGAGCGCAGTCAGCGCGAGTACTACTTGAATGAGCAGATGAAAGCCATTCAGAAGGAGCTTGGCGACGGCGATGAAGGTCACAATGAAATCGAGGAGCTGAAGAAGCGCATCGATGCTGCGGGTCTTCCCAAAGATGCATTCACCAAGGCTCAAGCCGAGCTGAACAAGCTCAAGCAGATGTCCCCGATGTCTGCCGAGGCCACCGTTGTGCGCTCATACCTCGACTGGCTGGTCCAGGTGCCGTGGAAAGCCCAGAGCAAAGTGCGGCTGGACCTGACCAAGGCCGAAGAGATTCTGGACGCCGACCATTACGGCCTGGAAGAGGTCAAGGAGCGCATTCTCGAATACCTCGCTGTGCAGAAGCGGGTGAAAAAAATTCGCGGACCGGTGCTGTGCCTGGTCGGCCCGCCTGGGGTGGGCAAAACCTCGCTGGCTGAGTCGATCGCCGCTGCCACCAACCGCAAGTTCGTGCGCATGGCGCTGGGTGGCGTACGTGACGAAGCTGAGATTCGCGGACACCGCCGCACCTACATTGGCTCGATGCCGGGTCGTCTGATTCAGAAAATGACCAAGGTGGGTGTGCGCAACCCACTGTTCCTGCTCGACGAAATCGACAAAATGGGCAGCGACATGCGCGGCGATCCTGCTTCCGCGCTGCTCGAAGTGCTCGACCCCGAGCAGAACCACAATTTCAACGATCACTATCTGGAAGTCGATTACGACCTCTCGGATGTGATGTTCCTGTGCACCTCGAACTCAATGAACATCCCGCCGGCGCTGCTCGACCGGATGGAAATCATCCGTCTGCCCGGCTACACCGAGGACGAGAAGATCAACATCGCGGTCAAGTACCTGGTGCCCAAGCAGGTCAAGGCCAATGGTTTGAAGAAGGACGAACTTGAGGTCGATGTTTCGGCGATTCGCGACATCATTCGCTACTACACCCGCGAAGCCGGGGTGCGCGGTCTGGAGCGTCAAATCGCCAAGGTGTGCCGCAAGGTGGTCAAGGAGCACACTGGCCAGAAGCAGGTGAAAGTCAAGGTCACAGGCGATCAACTGGAGCATCTGCTCGGTGTGCGCAAGTTCCGCTACGGCCTGGCCGAAACCCAGGATCAGATCGGCCAGGTCACTGGCCTTGCCTGGACTCAGGTCGGTGGCGAGTTGCTGACCATCGAGGCTGTGGTCATTCCGGGCAAAGGCCAACTGATCAAGACCGGCTCGCTTGGCGATGTCATGGTCGAGTCGATCACCGCCGCGCAGACCGTGGTTCGCAGCCGTGCACGCAGCCTCGGCATCGCTGCCGATTTTCACGAGAAGCACGATGTGCACATTCACATGCCCGAGGGCGCTACGCCCAAGGACGGTCCTAGTGCCGGTATCGGCATGTGCACCGCGTTGGTTTCGGCGCTGACCCAGATTCCAGTGCGTGCCGATGTCGCCATGACTGGCGAGATCACCTTGCGTGGGCAAGTGCTGGCCATCGGTGGATTGAAGGAAAAACTGCTGGCGGCGCATCGCGGTGGGATCAAGACCGTGATCATTCCCGAAGAGAATGTGCGCGATCTCAAGGAGATTCCGGAAAATATCAAACAGGATCTGCAGATCAAACCGGTTAAATGGATTGACGAGGTCCTGCAAATTGCGCTGCAATACGCCCCGGAACCCTTGCCAGATGTGGCTCCGGAGATTGTCGCGAAAGAAGAGAAGCGCGACAGCGATGCCAAGGAAAGAATGAGCACGCACTAGTTCGTATCTCATTGGGGGGTTGATCGACACGCTTTCGTCGCGTCGCGCTGAAGCGCAGCGCCAGTGTCACCGAGCCACCCAATGATCGTTTCATGCGGTTTATTACATACTTAGAAACATACTCATTAGAGAGATAAGGGGACTTAGAGTGAACAAGTCGGAACTGATTGACGCTGTTGCTGCTTCTGCTGATATCCCGAAAGCTGTTGCTGGCCGTGCTCTGGACGCAGTAATCGAGTCCGTGACCAATGCTCTGAAAGAAGGTGACAGTGTGGTCCTGGTTGGCTTCGGCACCTTCGCTGTCAAAGAGCGCGCCGAGCGCACTGGCCGCAACCCGCAAACCGGTAAGCCGATCAAGATCGCAGCTGCCAAGACGCCAGGCTTCAAAGCTGGCAAAGGCCTGAAAGACGCCGTCAACTAAGTCGTCTCTTCAGCCGGATCCGGCCAAGTCGGTTCCGAGCACGTCGCGGCGGGGGCCGCAAACGTTCCCGCCGCCACGTTTGCTAAGAAAAGGCGCATCCTCGGATGCGCCTTTCTTTTATCAGGATTCTACCCACTCTCCGCGGTTGTCGATGCAGTGGTACGACCGTTTTTGGGGGACGCATGCTGCAGAATATCAGGGACAATTCACAGGGTTGGATTGCCAAGACCATCATCGGTCTCATCGTTGTGCTTATGGCACTTACCGGTTTTGAGGCCATCTTCCAGGCTGCCAGTCATAGCCAGGACGCCGCCAAGATCAACGGTCAAACCATCAGTCAGGCCGAACTGAGCCAGGCAGTGGACATGGGCCGCCGTCAAATCATGCAACGGATGGGCAAGGACTTCGACCCGGCAAGGCTGGACGAAAAAGTGCTGCGCGAGGCTGCACTGAAGCAGCTGATAGACCGCAAGCTGTTGCTGCAGGGTGCCAAGGATGCCAAGTTCGCCTTCCCGGAAACCGCGCTGGATCAGCTTATCCTGCAGATGCCACAGTTCCAGGTTGCTGGCGCCTTCAGTGCCGAGCGTTTCGACGGCGAAATTCGTCAGTTGGGCTATAACCGGATGCAGTTCCGCGAGGCGCTCAGCCAGGACATGCTGATCAATCAACTGCGTAACGGCATAGGCGGTAGCAGCTTCGTGACAGATCAGCAGGTCGATGCCTTCGCTCGTCTGGAAAATCAGACCCGCGACATCGCCACCATGACCTTCAAGGCCAACCCGGCAGCGGTGCAGGTGAGCGATGCAGAGATCAAGGCTCACTATGATCAGCACGCAAAGGAATTCATGACGCCCGATCAGGTGGTCATCGATTACATCGAGCTGAAGAAAGCAGCCTTCTTCGACCAAGTATCGGTCAGCGACGATCAACTCCAGGCTGAATACCAGAAGGAAATCGCTAATCTTGCCGAGCAGCGCGATGCTGCGCATATTCTGATCGAAGTCAACGATAAGACTGACGACGCTCAGGCCAAGGCTCGAATCGAAGAGATCCAACAACGCCTGGCTAAAGGTGAAGATTTCGCCAAGCTAGCCAAGGAGTTCTCTCAGGATCCAGGGTCTGCTGCCAATGGTGGCGATCTGGGGCTGGCCGGCCCCGGTGTGTACGACCCAGCATTCGAAGCGGCGCTGTACAAGCTGAACAAAGACCAGGTATCCGCTCCGGTTCGTACCGAATACGGCTATCACCTGATCAAGCTGCTCGGCATTGAGGCGCCTCAGGTTCCGACCTTTGCCAGCCTCAAGGACAAGCTGACCCACGAGCTGAAAACTCAGCAGGTGGAGCAGAAGTTCGTCGAAGTCACCAAGCAGTTGGAGGACTCTGCCTTCGAAGCCTCGGACCTCGCCCAGCCTGCGCAGGAACTGGGCCTGAAAGTGCATACCTCGGCGCCGTTCGGTCGTGAGGGTGGGGAAGGTATCACTGCCAATCGCGCGGTCATCCAGGCAGCCTTCAGCGAAGAAGTGCTGAATGAAGGCGCCAATAGCAATGGCTTGGAACTCGATCCGGAGACCGTGGTGGTCGTACGGGTCAAAGAGCACCGCAAACCTGAACAACTGGCCTTGGAAGCGGTGTCGTCCACCATCCGTGAGCACTTGGCCAAGGAAAAAGCCACCGCAGAGCTCAAGGTCAAGGCCGACAAACTGATCGCCGGGCTGCGCGACGGCTCCATTGTGCCGGGCACCGCGCAGGAGGGTCAGCAATGGAAGGTCCTCGAGGCGGTGACTCGCGACCAGGAAGGCGTAGATCCTACCGAGTTGCAGGCGGCCTTCCGCATGGCCAAGCCTGAGTCCAAGGACAAGTCCGTCTACGCCAGCGTGGTGCTCAAGGATGGCAGCCTTGCGGTGTTGCAACTCAAGGGCGTCAACGAGGGTGCAGCAGCGTCCGAACTGGAGAAGCAGCAAATTCGTCAATACCTGGCCTCGCGCACGGGGCAGGCAGACTTCGCGGCTTATCTGAAACACCTGGAAGACACGGCAGACATCACTCGCTACTGAGGGACGCCTTGCTATTGAAACAGGCCGCTTTAGCGGCCTGTTTCATTTCAATACGCACACGTGTTCGCAGCGCCCTACCGGCAGATAAGCCATTGTGCGGGCCGTTGAGCAACGCTCGTTCAGCGTTTCTGTGCTTCGTGCCCGTCGAGTGTATCGCGCGCGATTTCCCGCCCCAGCGCGATGAGTTCGGGCGCCTTGTAGAACTCGAAAAAACGGCATACCCGCTTGGGCACGTTGATCAGCACGTCTGGTGGATAACCTGCAATCTTGTACTGGGCTAATGAGGTTTGCATGACCTCGAAGCTTTGGTTGATCAGATCGAGTAGGGAAGCAGGTCCGACGTTGTCGATGATGAACGACCCGGTCGCTGACTTGGGCGCCCCTTCACGCTCTGGCGCTGCGGCCGGCTGCCCCTGTTGGTCGGTCGGGTCGCTCAACCATGGGTTGCTCTGGCTCATGCGCTCGGCGACGATTTCCTGCTCGATGCGCATCAACTGCTCCGCAGGCTTGCGCCTGAATGGCATGCGCGAACCCAGCGAACTGATCACTGATTCGAAACGCATCCGAAAAGCCGCCGGGCGTTCGACGACCGGCAACTGATACTGTTTCTGATTGGTAGCGTTGAGGTTGACCGCGATGATCAGGTCGCAGTGACTGGAAACCACAGGCACGATCGGCAGTGGGTTCAAGATGCCGCCATCGACCAGCATGCGATTGCCCTGCATCACTGGGGTGAATAGGCTGGGGATCGCTGCGGACGCACGCATGGCCTGATGCAGGCATCCCTCCTGAAACCAGATTTCCTGCTGGTTTGTCAGATCGGCTGCCACAGCAGTGTAGGGGATACGAAGTTGCTCAATATTCATTTCCCCCACGATCTTGCGGATTTGTCCGAATACCTTGTCACCGCGGATGGCCCCCAGGCGAAAGCTCACGTCGACCAGGCGCAGCACATCCAGATAGTCGAGGCTCTCGATCCAGCGCCGATACTCATCGAGTTTGCCAGCAGCGTAGATACCGCCCACCACTGCGCCCATCGAGCAGCCGGCGATACAGGCGATCTCATAGCCGCGGCGTTCGATTTCCTCGATCACACCAATGTGCGCGTACCCTCGGGCGCCGCCCGAGCCAAGTACCAGTGCGACACGTTTGCTCATAGTTTTCCCCACGAGAGTCGGCAATGATCGCCACAATGCACGTTTTGGCGCTCGGGCTTCAATGGTGCTGTGCGCTGTGTCAGGCGCGACGGGCACTTTTCACCGTGCCGACCGTCGAAACAGCGACTGTTGTCCCTTCTTGAGGTATCACCCGATGAAAGCGTGGATCTTCGTTCCCTTGATGGCGCTGGCGGTAGCCGGTTGTGCAGGCAAAACGGCTTACCGCGACAGTTGCGCGACGCAACTCGATGCCGCCTGGAAAGAGCTCGATCTAGCCAAGGCCGAGGGGTTCGCCGGCACCGTCAGCTACTCCAAGGCGCTGTCCCTTCTGACTGGAGCCAAAACCCAGCAGCAGTTCGAAGCGTTCGAAGGGTGCAGCACCAAAGCCGAGCGTGCGCGCTTCTACATCCGTGAGTCCCGTGCCGGTCGATGACCGAGGAGAGTGGAAATGTCCGCGATGATGGATCATGTGGTTGCCCAGGTGCTGGCCCTGCACGTCCGTCTGCTCGCTTGTCGCGAGCGCCTGGCTGCTGATACCGACAGCGAGGCACTGCATGACCTTCGCACCAGTCTGCGACGCCTGCGTAGCCTGCTGCGGCCCCTACGTGGCCTGCCTGGGATCGAGCAGCTCGAAGAAGCGGCACGGTCCCTGGGCACGTTGACCACGCCCTTGCGAGACCGCGAAGTGCTTGCTGCGCAGTTGATCGCGAGTGGCCACGCCGAGGCTGGCCAGCGGCGACTGCAGGGCAGGGCGGCCACCTTTGCCAGCGTTGCTGCCAGCGCACAATTAAGGCGTGTCCTTGCCATTCTCGATACGTTCCCGCTGTTCCTGCGCGCCGCCGATCGCGAAGGTTTGGCCCACGAACTGCGTACCCGGGTCGATAAGCGGCTAGGCAAGCAATGGCGCAAACTCCAGGCCGGCATTGACGACCCGGCGCACGACCGTCATCGCCTGCGTCTGTTGATCAAGCGGGTGCGCTACGGCGATGAGGCTTATCCGCAATTGCGCCATGCGAAGAAGCCGCTGCAGCGCCTGCTCAAGCAGGCACAGGCGGATCTTGGCGACTGGCATGATCGTCTCCAGTGGCTGCTGCAGATACGTGAGCATGCCGATCTGGCGCCCTGCGCCGAAATGTGGGAGCTGCAGTTGCAGCAAGCCGAGCGTCATTGCGATGTCACGCTCAAGTCGCTGCGCAAGGCGCTGTCACACCGATAGTCCCTGTAAATGACCGATATGTAGGCTGTCACAGGTCTGTGCGCTGGATACTCTGCAGCCTGGTTGCACTACGAACGAACAGGGCTGTGAGCGCCATGAATTTAGATGAACTGCTGGTTGCTGTGCGTAACCACCCCGAGAACCTGAGCATTCCAGCCAGTTGGGGCCAAGGCCGCGCGTGTTTCGGTGGTCTGATGGCGGCTCTGGTGCATGAAACGATGTGTTTGAAAGTCGGCGGTGACAGACCGGTACGGTCGCTGGCCATCACGTTCGTGGGCCCTGCGGTTCCCGATATGCCGATTCGCTTCGACGCCGAGGTGCTGCGAGAGGGCAAGGCCGTGACCACCGTCCTGGGCAGGGCCGTTCAGGCGGGTCAGGTGGTGACGTTAGTGCAAGGCAGTTTCGGTGAAAGCCGGGCGTCTGAGGTACAGGTGGGGGCCGGCCCGGCGGCGCCTATCAAGCCTCTCGCAGAAGCGACGCCAGAGTTACCCTACATCGCTGGCGTCACTCCGGCGTTCATGCGCCACGTTTCGTTGCGTTGGGCACTGGGTGGTCTGCCATTCAGCGGCAATGACTCACGAGAAATGGGCGGCTGGGTGCGCTTGCGCGATGTGGCGAAGGCGCCTCTGAGCGTCGGACACCTGTTGGCGTTGGTAGACGCCTGGCCGCCCAGCGTGCTGCCAATACTGAGCAAGCCGGCTGCCGGTAGCACGTTGTCATGGACGATTGAATTCGTTCAGCCCATACCCGAGGTCAGCACTACGGATTGGTGCCAGTACCGAGTCGAGACTGAGCATGCCAAAGACGGCTATGGCCACGCTGCCGCCAGGTTATCCTCGGCTGACGGCAGGTTACTTGCACTGAGTCGTCAAACGGTGACCGTCTTCGCCTGAACGGGCCACGTCAGCGCCGGTGTCTGTGGCGCTCACGCCAGGCGCGCAACCATCCACCTGAAAGCACAAAGCGCGGAAAGGTCACGAACTGTTCGGTCAGCAGACGTCTGAAAGCATCGCTTCGATCGCTGAACGGTTCAGGCTGCTCAGCCTCCAGTCGATGACCCTGACGTTGCATGCCAAGCGCTGCGATCAGCGCAAGAGCGCCCACCGCCAATTGGGTGAGGTCCATCGCGAACAGGCCCGAAAGCAGCAGTAGACACGCCAGGATGAACAAAGGGACGGCGATCAAGTGCAGCACCAGATTGGCCGGATGGCGGTGGTGATGATGATAGCCGCGCCATTGCCAGGCGGGCAGGTTGGGTAGACGCTTGCTCATGGACATCTCCTCTCGGTCATGTCCAAAGCTTAGTGCGGCCCCTGGATCGGGGCCAATCGATGCCCTTTATGGGGGCTATAGCTTGAGCTGGCCGATGGCTTTGTTCAGCTCGCCGGCCAGCGTTGCCAACTCGTTGCTGGTGGTAGCCGAACCCACGGTCTGCTGTACGGTTTGCTCGGTGACGTCGCGGATGCTGACCACCGCCCGGTTCATCTCTTCGGCCACTTGACTCTGCTGCTCTGCAACCACCGCGATTTGGGTGTTGCTTTCGCGCATTTGAGCCACTGCCTGGGTGATCTCGGCGAGGGCGTCACCCGCTTCACGTGCCTGCTGCACGCAATCGTCGGCTTTGAAGGAACTCTCCTGCATGAAGTCCACTGCATCGCGGGTCCCATCCTGCAGTGCCGAGACCATGGTGGTGATCTCGTCCGTGGAACTTTGTACCCGCTTGGCCAGGTTGCGCACCTCATCGGCGACCACCGCGAAGCCCCGACCCAAGTCGCCCGCCCGCGCTGCTTCGATAGCCGCGTTGAGTGCCAGCAGGTTGGTCTGTTCGGCAATGCTGTGGATCACGCTGACCACACTGTTGATCTTCTGGCTGTCGTCGGCCAGTTGGCGAATCATCTCGGCAGTCTGCTGTACGCCGCTGGACAGGCCAGAGATGGAGTCCTGGACGCGGGTCACCACTGCCTGTCCACTGCCGGCAAGGGTATCGGCGCTCTGCGATAGATCGCGAGTAGCGCCTGCATGCTGGGCAATGTGGTGCACCGTGGCGGACATCTCGTTGATGGCGGTGGCAGCCTGGTCGGTCTCGCTCTGTTGGCCGATCATGCCGTGGCGCACTTCGTTCATGCTGGTCGCCAAGCGTGCGGCACCTGCGTCGAGCTGTGCGGCCGTTCGCGCCACGGTGCTCACCACGCGGTGGTAAGTGGTCTGCATGGCATTGAAGGCACCGGCCATCTGGCCCACCTCGTCGCCGCAGGCCAGCGGCACCCGGGCCGACAGGTCGCCGGTGCGTTCGACGTGCAGCATCACGTCCTTGAGCATGTTGAGTTGGCTCAGCAGGAAGCGGATGAGCAATTGCGAGGCGCAGAGCATCGCCAGCATGAGGATCAGCACGCACAGCGCGTATTGGGTGAAACGGTCAAAAAATACCTGGCGCAGGCTGGGTGACTGCGCCAGCACGGCAATGTACTGGTCGCCCAGGCGTAGTACCTGGGCGCCGCGCAGGGGATCGGTGCCGAGCAACCAAGCTGCCGGTAGATCGACCCAGCCTTGCGCCTCGCGCAGTGACTCGAGGGACTGCCCTGCGAACGTAGGGGTTTGGCCGGTTTGCCAAGTGATGATCTGAGCCAGGGGAGGAAGGGGCTGGTTGGCGGGCCATCTGGCCAGCACCTCAGCTTGAGCCAGGGCCTGCGCGTGTGCCGCCTCGGCACGGGCCTGTTGCTCGAGATTGACGGCGTAAAGTACCAGCAGCAAGGTCGTGACAAAGGCCACCGCATTGACGGCCCAAAACTTGTACTTCAAGGAAATATTGCTAAGCCAGGCACCCATGGAAGGTCTTCTCTGAGTTGAGCGGAAACATTATTGGCAAGGTGCCATCATTGTGCGCGCCCGATGAGTCGACTGTCATGATGTGCATCAAGGGAGTTTGAAGAAAGCCTTCGCCGTCGCCGTCGTGTGTTCAGCGCACTGCTCGACGCTCTCGTCACGGTGCATGGCAACCTCGCGCAGTACGTAGGGTAGGTAGGCGGGTTCGTTGCGTCCACTTTTGGGCTTGGGGCGCAGGCTGCGTGGGAGAAGATAGGGCGCGTCGGTTTCCAGCATCAGTCGGCCCTGGGCAATGTCGCCGACCAGCGGATGCAAATGCGTACCACGGCGTTCGTCGCAGATCCAACCTGTGATGCCGATGTGCAAGTCCATGTCCAGATAGGCGAACAAGGCGTCGCGTTCTCCGGTAAAGCAGTGCACCACTGCAGCGCTCAGATGGTCGCGGTAGTCCTTGAGAATGGCTAACAGACGTTGACTGGCGTCACGTTCGTGCAGAAACACCGGCAACTGCAGTTCAGCTGCCAGCGCTAACTGCGCGTGCAGGGCACTTTCCTGCAGGGGACGAGGAGAGAAGTCGCGGTTGAAATCCAATCCGCATTCACCCACCGCTCGCACGCGTGGCGCTTTCAGCAGTTCGCGCAGACGGCGCTCGCTTTCTCCACTCCAGGTGCTGGCCTCATGGGGGTGGACGCCGGCCGTGGCGAATAGGCACTGACCCTGCGCATCGAGTTGCTGACACAGCTCAAGCGCTTGCTCGCTCACGTCCAGGTTGGTGCCGGTAACCACCATCTGCGCCACGCCGGCCTCACGGGCGCGTTCGATGATTGCCGCTTCATGCTGATGGAAGCTGCTGTTGGTCAGATTGACGCCGATGTCGATCAGTTGCATGGTGCTGTCTCATGCTGCGGGACGGCCACGATAGCAAAGTCCGCCATTTCGCGGGAAAACCAAGAACTTCGCACAAGGTTGGTGGTCTTTTGCCATCATCTCTTGACGGTTCCCGGACGCACTTCCCATGCTGCGATTGTTGCTGACGACTCTGCTGTTGCTCGGCCTGATCAACGAGGTGCCTGCCTTCGCGCGTGAAGCCGGTCCGGTGCAGCACGCGCCAGCTTCTCAGGTCCGTGACCTGCCGCAGATCCGCGCCAGTAAGGTGCTGAGGGTGCTGGTCAATCAGAGCCGTAACAGCTCAGGTGAGGTCAAGGGTGAGCCGGTCGGCGTCGAGTACTACCGCTTGCGAGCATTGGAGCATGCACTCAACGCACGGATGGATGAAGGACAGCGAATAACCTTCAAGGTCGTTCCCAGAGCCAAGGAGCAGCTCATTGGCGCATTGCGTCGCGGCGAAGGCGATTTGGCAGCGCCTGGTGAGTTGCTCGATGCGGCGCTGGTACATGAAGTGGGCGTCAGTGTACCCGTGGTCGATCAGGTAGCACTCGTGCTGGTCGGGCGCAAAGGTGATCGGTCTTTCAGTCGAATAGAACAGTTGTCTGGACGCACGATTGCGTTGACCACGGCCAGTGCGGCGGGACCTGCGATCGAGCAGATCAATCAGCAACTGGCGCTGCGCAAGCGTGCGCCGGTGAGGATCGAGTGGGTAGACCCGACCCTGGCGGTGGAGGATGTGCTGGAAATGGTTCAGGCCGGTATCTATCACCTGACCGTGGTAGAGCGTCCCATTGCCCAACGTTGGGCGCGTGTGATGTCCAAACTGCGGCTAGACACGCGCTTGCACCTTGGCCAGCCACAGGCCATGCGTTGGTATGTGCGCAAGAATGCCACGCAGTTGCTCAGCAGCATCGACCGCTTTCTGGCGAGCTATCGTGCCCCAGATAACCAGGATGCCGCGTTTGAGCGCATCTATCGACGTCAGTACCGCGTCCATGATCCACTGGCTCGGCAAGATCGCCGGCGCTTGGTATCGGTGCGTGCGGTATTGCAGAAGCATGCGGCCGAGCAACAGATCGATTGGCTCAACCTGGCCGCCCTGGCATTCAAGGAGTCGAGCCTTGACCCCAAGGCGCGTGGCGTGGGTGGTGCTCACGGCCTGATGCAAATCACTCCCTCTGCTGCTCAGCGAGTGGGCGTGAGCGATACCTCGACGGTCGATGGCAATGTTCAGGCGAGCGCGCGCTATCTGGCCATGATTCGTCGCAAGTTCTTTTCCAGCCCCCAACTCAATGAGCGTGAGCGCATGGCCTTTGTACTCGCGGCTTACAACCTTGGTCCCGAGCGGGTTCAGGCCATGCGGGCGCAGGCGCGTCGGCGCGGGCTGAACGCCAATCAGTGGTTTTTTCAGACTGAGCGAATCGCGATGGAGCAGGTGGGGATGGGAACAGTCAACTTCGTCAACAGCGTCAACAAGTACTTCCTGGCATTCAACCGTGAGCGATCAGGGCTTGAGCAGGGGAGAGGGCGGCAATAGGTTCTAATTAATCGATAGGTGGGTTCGGTTATTTGCGGTTTTCGTATCTTTAAAATCGATTAATATGGCGCTCATTCCCCACATCCGTTCAAGGAAACTGCAAGATGAGCCCTACCATCAAAGCCCTCCTTTCCACCCGCGCCGGTTTTGGCGTCAGCTTGTTGCGTGTTCTGATTGGTTTCATATTCATGGCGCACGGCGCACAAAAGCTCTTCGGTTGGTTCGGCGGCTACGGCCTTGAGGGCACCGGCCAGTGGATGGAAAGCATCGGACTGGCACCTGGTTATCTGATGGCCATGCTTTCCGGCAGTGCCGAGTTCTTCGGCGGGCTGGGTTTACTGCTCGGGCTGCTGGCGCGTCCCGCGGCGCTGGTGCTGAGTGCAACGTTGGTGGTGGCAATTTTCACTGTGCACATTAGCAACGGCTTGTTTATGGCCAACAATGGCTATGAGTTCGCGCTTGCGTTGATGGCCGGCACCCTCGCCATTCTCTTAGAAGGCGCCGGTCGGGTGTCGTTGGATCGCCTGATAGCCCGCTGACATATGCCTGTAAACCGTTAACGGCAAACTGCAAGTGAGCAGCCACTTGCAGCTTGCCATCAGACGCTCTAGGATAACGCTTGCGCCGATTTAAACAGCTACTTGCGGGGCGCAGGAAAGGTCTGCAAGGCCATCCGAAATACCGCTAAAGCGCTGGTTCGGTGACGCCTCCCACCGCTGCCCAGCGGGATCTGCGAGGCGGAGAGATACTCCATGAGTTGCCCACGTACCAGCGTCTGCTTGACTCCACTGCCAGCCGATCAGGCCGCACGCACGCCTCGCATCCTTTTAGGTGGTCAGCACCAACCCACACTGCTGCGCAATCTCGATGGATTTTCCCGCCGCAAGGGTCAAGCCCGCGCCTTCCTCATCCAGTTCGCCGAAAACGCCTGCGACCTTGCCCGGTACGCCAGTGACCGCTTTGATCTGGCAGTCATCCAGGCACCGACGGGCGAACACGCTGGCGAAATCATCGGTCACCTTACCCGCATTGCTCGCCAGGGATTGATTACGCGCGGCTGATTCTCTGGTAGATGTCGTGCGCTGTGTTTTTTGGTTAAGCTCCCAGCCCCGCCAGGCCGATGTCGCCTGCGCAGGTAGTCGTGAGGAGAGCGAGCGGTTTGAGCACCAATATCATCACCATCGAAGGCCATGAGGCGCTCAAGAAGGAGCTGGATCATTTGTGGCGCGTCTACCGTCCGGAGATCACGCAGAAGGTGACGTGGGCGGCGTCTTTGGGCGATCGCAGCGAGAACGCTGATTATCAGTACAACAAGAAGCTGCTGCGCGAGATCGATCGTCGGGTCCGCTATCTGCGCAAACGTCTCGAGGACGTCAAGGTGGTGAGTTATTCGCCACAACAGGAGGGGCGCGTGTTCTTTGGCGCCTGGGTCGAGATCGAGAATGACGAGGGGCAGACCCTGGCGTTTCGTATCGTCGGCTACGACGAGATCCATGGCCGCAACGACTATATTTCCATCGATTCGCCCATGGCCCGTGCTTTGCTTAAAAAGGAGGAGGGCGACGAGGTGCGAGTGCATACCCCAACCGGCGATGCGACCTGGTACATCAATCGCATCCACTATGGCGCGACCTGAGCACGCCATGGCGGATGGTGGTCAGGTGTCTCGCAACACGCTCAAGGGTGATGCATTGAGCGCACGCCGGGTGCCGAAGACGCCGGCGGCGCCCACCAGCAGTGCGCCGATCAGTGGCAGCACCAGTAGCCACGGATGCGGTGCCCATTGCAGGTTGAAGGCGTAGCGGTACAGCCCCCAACTGATCAGCTCGCAGCCCAGTGCTGCCAATACACCGCTGGCCGCGCCGAGCAGGCCGAACTCGATGCGCCGAGCCTTGACCAGCAGGGCGCGTCCGGCACCGAGTGCGCGCAGCAGGGCGCCTTGGCGAATGCGCTCGTCCAGAGTGGCCTGTAATCCAGCGAGCAGTACCGTCACACCCGCCGCCAATACGAACAGCAGAACGTACTCTACAGCCAGGGTGACCTGGGCCAGGATGCTGCGCAGTTGCCCCAGCAGTGCATCGACCTGCAGCAGGGTCACGGCCGGGAAGGTGCGTGACAGTGCGACCACTTCAGCATCGTGGCCTGGCGCGAGGTAGAAGCTGGTCAGGTAGGTGGCTGGCAGTCCTTGCAGCGTACCCGGCTGGAAGATCATGTAGAAATTGGGCTGGAAGCTGTCCCAATGTACGGTCCGCAGGCTGGTGACCTGTGCCTGACGCTGCTCGCCCCCGATATCGAAGGTCAACAGGTCGTTAAGTTCCAGGCCCAGGCTGGCAGCCAGATCGGCTTCGACCGACACGCCGGGAGGCCTGTTATCGGGGGGTGATGATTGCCACCAAGTGCCGTCTACTATGGCATTGCCCTGGGGCAGATTGGCGGCCCAAGTCAAGCTCAGATCACGCTGTACGGCCCGCTCCCCAGCAGAGTCCTTGCTCACCCGTTGCTGGACCGATTGCCCGTTGATCTGCGTGAGCCGGCCTGGCATGACGGGATACAACGGGGCGGATGTGGCGTTGAGTTCGCGTAACCGCTGAGTAAACGGCTCGCGGTCGTCCGGCAGAATGTTGAGGGCGAAGTGATTGGGCGCGTCTTCGGGCAACTGGGCCTGCCAGTTGTCGAGGAGCTCCGCGCGCAGCAGTGCGATCAGCGCCATGGCCAGCAGTATCAGGCCGAAGGCGAGTGCCTGTCCGGCGGCGGCCAGCGGGTGACGCAGCAGTTGACCCAGGCCCAGTCGCCAGGCAAGCGGGGCGGCGGACAGCATTCGCCTCAGGCTGCGCAGGGCCAGCAGCAAAAGGCCGGCGAGCAGGGCTGCGGCCACGATCCCGCCGCCGAGCAGGGCGAATGTCAGGATCAGGTCGAGGCTCAGCCGCCACATGATCAGTCCCAGAGCAAACAGTGCGGCGCCGTACACCAGCCAACTGCTGGGCGGGGTGGGTAGCAGGTCGCGGCGAAGGACGCGCAGAGGCGGGACCCGTCCCAGCGCGGCCAAAGGTGGCAGAGCGAAGCCGGCCAGCGCGACCAGTCCGGTGCCGATGCCGGCCAGCGCCGGCGCAAGATTGCCGGAAGGGACCGCACTGGGCAGTAGCCCTTGCAGCAACGCGAACAGCCCAAGTTGTGCCAGCCAGCCCACCCATGCACCGCTCAGCGATGCGACCAGGCCCAACACGGTCAACTGCAGTGAAAAAAGGCCCAGTGCCTGGTGGCGTGACAAGCCCAGGCAGCGAAGCAGGGCGCTGGCATCGAGACGGCGAGCGGCGTAGCGGCTGGCTGATAGCGCCACTGCCACGCCGGCCAACAACACCGCCACCAGGCTGGCCATGTTCAAGTAACGCTCGGCGCGACCAAGAGCGCCACCGATCTGACGATTGCCATCACGGGTATCGAGCAATCGCTGGTTGGCGGCTAACTGCTGCTCGATTGCCTGGCGATAGCTTTCCAGCGCTTGGGGCTCGCCGCGCCAGAGGTCGCGATAGGTAACCCGGCTGCCCGGTTGGATCACTCCAGTGGCCTCCAGATCGGCCATGTTCATCAGCACGCGCGGGGTAAGGCTGTAGAAATTGCCGGCACGATCCGGCTCGTACGTGAGCACACGGGTCATGCGCAGGGGTTTCATGCCCACGTCGATGCTATCGCCGAGTGACAGCCCGAGCGCCGTCAACAGGCGCGCCTCTACCCACGCCTCACCCGGCGCAGGGTTACCTCCTGGGCTTTCGCTGCCGTAGGGCGTGGCTGCGCTGCGCAGCTCGCCGCGCAAGGGGTAGGCCGAGTCGACTGCCTTGATGCTGGAGAGCTGGATGCCCGCGTCGGCGGCCACCACACTGCTGAACTCAACCACGCGGGCGTGCTGAAGACCGCGTGATGTGCCCGCGTCGAGTTGCTCGATTCGGATGGGGGAGGAGCCTTGCAGCACCAGGTCGGCTGCGAGGAATTCGCTGGCCCGCAGTTGCATGGCGCTGTTGAGGCGAGCGCCGAAGTAAGCGATGGCGGTGCTGGCTGCTACTGCCACCAGCACCGCCAAGAACAGCACTCGCACTTCGCTCGCGCGCGCATCGCGCAGCAGTTGGCGCAGGGCCAGCGTGCACAAGTGCTTGACCGACAGGCGGGTCATTGAGGCGCCTGCGGCACGACGAGGCGACCGGCCTCGAGGTGGATCAGGCGGCGGCACCGCTTGGCCAGGCGCTCGTCATGGGTCACCAGGACCAGGGTGGTACCACGCTCGCGGTTCAGCTCGAACAGCAGATCACTGATGCGCTCGCCGGTCTGGCTATCGAGGTTTCCGGTGGGCTCGTCAGCGAACAGTACCGCCGGATGTGCAGCAAAAGCCCGTGCAATCGCCACCCGTTGTTGTTCACCGCCGGACAGTTGCCGAGGTGTGTGACTCATTCGATGGCCCAGGCCGACCCGATCGAGCAGGGCGCGCGCTTGTTCGCGTGCGTCGCTGCGACCGTCGAGCTCCAGGGGTAGCATCACGTTTTCCAGGGCGTTGAGGCTGTCCAGAAGCTGAAATGATTGGAACACGAAGCCGACATGCTCGGCGCGCACCTGGGCGCACTGGTCCTCGTCCAGTGCGCCCAGGTCGTGGCCGGCCAGCAGTACATTGCCCCCGCTGGGCCGATCAAGACCGGCGAGCAGTCCGAGCAGGGTCGACTTGCCGGAGCCGGACGCGCCAACGATCGCCAGGCTGTCCCCTTGGCTGAGATCCAGCGACAGGGGATGGAGGATGGTAAGGTCGCCTTCCGCGCTGGAGACCACTTTGCTAAGGTTCTGCGCAACGAGAATGCTGGGGCTCATGGAGAATCCAATGCGAATGTGGTGGTTGAGCGCCGGTCTGGCCCTGTGCGGTCTGGCTCAAGGCGCGGCGGCGGGGACGGTGCTGATTGTCGGCGATAGTATCAGCGCAGGTTTTGGCCTGGATACCCGTCAGGGCTGGGTCACGCTGCTGCAGCAGCGCCTGCATGACGAGGGATTCGCTGATCAAGTGGTCAACGCGTCGATCAGTGGTGACACCAGTGCTGGGGGGCAGGCGCGGCTACCGGCGCTGCTTGCGGCGCACAAGCCGGATCTGGTGGTGCTCGAGTTGGGCGGTAACGATGGGCTGCGGGGACAGCCGCCGCAGCAATTGCAACAAAATCTTGCATCAATGATCGATCGCTCGCGGGCCGCGGGTGCCAAGGTGGTATTGCTGGGCATGCGTCTGCCACCCAATTATGGTGTTCGCTATACCTCCGCATTCGCTCAGGTCTATGAGCAGTTGGCTAGCGACAAGAAGGTGCCCTTGGTGCCGTTTTTCCTCGAGGGCGTCGGTGGCGTCCCGACGTTGATGCAGGCCGACGGTATCCATCCGGCCGAAGGCGCCCAGCAGCGCCTGCTGGACAATGCATGGCCGACGATAAAACCCATGCTCTGACGCTTTCAACGAGGAACGCTTTCGGCTAATGTTGCGCCCCCCGTTTCGAGTGCCCCCGATGCCCCGCCCCGCCTGGTCCCTGTACGCCTATCAACTGATCGAGCCCGACGAGCAATTGGATCTGTTCGCGTGTCAGGAGGTGCGTGTTCATCTCGCCGCGCGTCAACTCGAACTGGGTGCTCCAGCCGACCGCACCTTATGTGGCGGATTGCTGCCAGCGCAGCCGCGCTGGTCTTCGGTGCAGCGTACGGTCTATCGCGATGAGCGCCTTTGCCCTTTGTGCCGCGCAATCCTCGATGCCCAGCGCCGGGGCACCCGGCCGGTGTGGCCCGAGCTCTGAGCACGCCTTTCATCATTTGTCATTCTTGCGTACCCGGCCGATGCCTCCCCCTCGGCGACAGCCGAGTGTACAATCGAACCTCTTGAACCCTCTGTCGAAGGATTTACCGGATGCTGCCGCGCTTTACCGCCGTCACCCGTTGCCTGTCCCTGGCTGCCCTGCTGATGGCCGGTCCCGCCGTCGCGCTGGAGCTGCCACTGCCACCGCCCGGAGAAGATGTCGTCGGCCAGGTGCGCACGATCAAGGCCAAGTACGAGGATACCTTCGCCGACATCGGCACCGCCAACGACCTGGGCTACCTGGAAATGATCGCGGCCAACCCCGGTGTCGATCCCTGGCTGCCGGGTGCCGGTACAGAGATCATCCTGCCGACGCGCTATATCCTGCCCCCGGGGCCGCGCGAGGGGATCGTCATCAATCTGGCCGAGTACCGCCTTTATTACTACCCTAAAGGGCAGAATGTGGTGTACACCTTCCCGCTGGGTATCGGTCGTGAGGGCTGGGGCTCGCCAGTGGCCAATACCAAGATTACCGCCAAGACGCCCAACCCTACCTGGACCCCGCCAGCCTCCATCCGTGCCGAGCACGCCGCTGACGGGGATATCTTGCCCGCCGTAGTGCCGGCCGGCCCCGACAACCCACTGGGGCCCTTCAAATTTACCCTGGGCCTGCCGGGCTATCTGATTCATGGGTCGAACAAGAAGTTCGGCATCGGTATGCGCACCAGTCATGGCTGCTTCCGCATGCTCAACAACAATGTGGTCTCGCTCTCGGAGATGGTTCCTGTGGGCACGCCGGTGCGCATCATCAACGAACCCTACAAGTTCGGCGTGAGCGGCGGTAAGGTGTACCTGGAGGCGCATACGCCCTTGGACGAGCAGGGCAATCCTTCGGTCGTGGACAAGCACACGGCTGTCATCAATGCATTGCTCAAGCGCGAAGATCTCGCCAACAATCTGCGCATGAACTGGGACATGGTGCGCGACGTGGTCGCCGCCGAAGATGGCATCCCTGTCGAGATCGCTGTACCCGGCACTGGCCAGGGTGGCACCTCAATGGTGTCCGAAATTCCGCCCGAGATTCAGTAGCCGTAGCGATGTCTAGCCAGGCCCGCCTCATGGCGGGCTTTCTTCATCCTGAGCTTCTGTGTCGGCGGATGGACGCGCATAAAAAAGCCGACCCACGAATGGGTCGGCTTCTCAATAATCCGTGAGGACTATTACTTGCGGCTGGCTTTGTCCAGCATACGCAGAGCGCGCTCGTTGGCTTCGTCAGCGGTCTGCTGAGCCTTCTGAGCGGCGGCCAGAGCGTCGTCAGCCTTACGATAGGCTTCGTCAGCACGGGCTTGAGCGCGAGCAGCTGCGTCTTCGGTCGCAGTGAGACGAGCTTCGGTTTCTTTGGATACGCTGCTGCAACCGGTAGCCAGAACTGCGGCCAGAGCCAGAGCAGAGAATTTCAGAACGTTGTTCATCGTGTTCCCCTTCAAGGACTTTCTATTAAATAGCCATCTCTCGGAAAAGAGAAACTGGCCGGCGTACATACTACCCATTACTTGTAGTAAGTAAACTGACTGAACGCAAGAAGCGTAAAAAAAATGTTGCCAGAAGCCCCGTATGGCAAGCCTTGCGATGAAGTTGACGCTGCTGATCCATCCGCCTCTCAGCGCTGCCCCAAGAAACTTTTCGTTGAACTAAGGGTGACTTGCACGGTCATGCAGCGTCTCAGGTACTAGAGCATCCGGCTGGCAGTTTGGTATTGATCGATGCCTGTCAGGCGATCCTTCTGCGCGCCATTGTTAGTCTGCACGGCTTGAGCAACGGCGCCTTGTCCGCCTACTATCTACCGCATCAGCGACCGCGAACGATTGCCAATGCGTAGTGGTCGAAGTGGCATTGGGTGGCGTCGAGCGCGCTCCGCCGGATAAATCATCGTTCAAGGCCAAGGTCTGCCATAAGGCCTGCGAGGAGTAGTGATGAGTGAAGCGCTGACCATCCACCATGACCAAGTCGGTCATCAGTTCGAGACCAACGTGGACGGTCATCGTGCTTATCTCACCTACATGGATCTGGGCAAGCAGACGCTCGATATTTATCGCACCTTCGTTCCAAACGCGCTGCGCGGACGTGGCATCGCTGCCGCGTTGACTGAGAAAGCGCTGGAGTATGCCGAGCAGATGGGATACACCGTGATTCCCTCATGTTCCTATGTCGAACGCTACATGGAGCGTCAGCAGCGGCATTCCAGCAAGGCCTGATCGGCTTACACCTACGAAAACGCCGGGCAATTGCCCGGCGTTTTCGTAGGTGTTCCGTCACTGCGATGCATCAGCCACGCTGACGTTTTGGCAGTACGTCCTTGAGTTTGGCGTGCATGCTGCGCAGGCTTTTCTCGGTCGCGGCCCAATCGATGCAAGCATCGGTCACGGAGACGCCGTACTGGAGATCTTCCAGGTTTTTCGGAATCGCCTGACAGCCCCAGTTCAAATGGCTTTCCACCATCAGGCCGATGATCGACTGGTTGCCCTCGAGGATCTGGTTGGCCACGTTGTCCATGACCAGAGGCTGCAAAGCAGGGTCTTTGTTGGAGTTGGCATGGCTGCAGTCGACCATGATATTGGGCTTGATCTTGGCTTTGGCCAGATCCTGCTCGCACAGCGCCACACTGACCGAGTCGTAGTTGGGCTTGCCATTGCCGCCGCGCAGTACCACGTGGCCATAGGCGTTGCCTTTGGTAGTGACGATGGAGACGCCACCTTCCTGGTTGATGCCCAGGAAGCGGTGCGGCTTGGAGACCGACTGCAGGGCATTGATCGCAACGGTGAGGCCGCCGTCCGTGCCGTTCTTGAAGCCAACCGCCGACGACAGTCCAGAGGCCATTTCACGGTGGGTCTGGGATTCAGTGGTGCGCGCGCCGATGGCCGACCAACTGATCAAGTCCTGCAGGTACTGGGGTGAGATCGGGTCCAAGGCTTCGGTGGCGGTGGGCAGGCCCATCTCGGCCAGGTCCAGCAGTAGCTTACGACCGATGTGCAGACCGTCCTGGATCTTGAATGAGTCATCCAGGTACGGGTCGTTGATCAGACCTTTCCATCCAACAGTGGTACGAGGTTTCTCAAAGTACACGCGCATGACCAGATAGAGTGTGTCGGACACTTCTTCGGCCAGCACTTTGAGGCGCTCGGCATACTCATGGGCAGCCTTGATGTCGTGGATGGAGCACGGGCCGATCACGACGAACAGGCGGTGATCCTTGCCGTCGAGGATGTCGCGTACCACTTCGCGGCCAGCCGTCACGGTCTGCAGGGCCTTGGCGCTGAGCGGGATTTCTTTCTTCAGCTGATCGGGGGTGATCAGGGTCTCGTTGGAGGCAACGTTGAGGTCATCGATCGGTAAATCAGCCATCGTGTTACTCGTCAGGTCACGGGTGCCGGCCGCCAGCAAACCCCGTGCGGCCCAGCAGCAGATTGTTCGCAGCGGGGGGAGCCGAACCTTAGCGCGTTACGTCGGGCGCGACAATGGTCATGGCCCTGTCCAGGAGGATTAACCCTGCCGACGGAGACGCTAGGTATAGTGGCGCGATCAAATGGCGGTCGCTGCCTGCAGGCATGCGGTCGAGCAGACTTCGCCTGGACAGGAGGGCAGCATGGTTTCCCGCACTACACGCATCGGCATCATCGGTAGCGGTGCAATCGGTGGCTTCTATGGATTGATGCTGGCCCGCGCTGGTTTCGATGTGCACTTTCTGTTGCGTAGCGAGTACGCGGTGGTGCAAAAGGATGGGCTGAGTATCGATAGCGCCCTCCATGGAGCACTGCACATGAAGGTGCAGGCCTACGCTTCGGCTGGCGACATGCCGCCCTGTGACTGGCTGCTGGTCGGCGCCAAGGCCACCAGTAATGCCGAGCTGGCGCCGCTGCTCGTCCAGGCTGCAGCACCCGGTGCCCGTGTCGTATTGCTGCAGAACGGACTGGGCGTCGAGGAGCAATTGCGCCCTGCGCTGCGCGACGACATGCATCTGCTCGGCGGGCTGTGCTTCATCTGCGTGAATCGCCAGGCGCCCGGGGTCATTCGCCATCAAGCGCTGGGTGCGATCAACCTGGGCTACCACAGCGGCCCGGATGGCGTTGATGCTGGCGTAATCGCTGCTGAAGGCGCTGGGCTGTTCCGCGCCGCAGGGGTTGATTCGCAGCCGATGGACGACGTTGGCCAGGCGCGCTGGCAGAAATTGGTGTGGAATGTGCCTTACAACGGACTCTCAGTACTGCTGCAAGCCAGCACCAAAGTACTGATGAGCGATCCAGACAGCCGTGAGCTGGTGCGCGCGCTGATGCACGAAGTGGTCATCGGGGCTCAGGCCTGTGGGCAGGTTTTACCTCAGGGCTATGTCGAGCACCTGTTGCGCGTGACCGATCAGATGCCCGAATACTGGCCGAGCATGTACCACGATCATGTTCATCGCAGACCGCTGGAACTGCAGGCGATCTATGCCGAGCCACTGGCCCGTGCGCGGCAGGCCGGTTGTCATTTACCGAGGATCGAATCCCTGTACCAGGCGCTGACGTTCATCGACCGACGTAACCGCGCCGACTGAGCGACTTCCGCAACTCGGCCCGCGACGGCGAGACGCTGCCGCGCAGGCGCTGCTAAGCTCAAGCGTGCTCTGCCCGCCGAGGCAGTCGAGGAGGCCGTATGATCCGCTCCATGCTGTACGCCACCGATCTTGGCGTCTACGCGCCTTTCGTCATGCAGCATGCTCTGGCCCTGGCACGCACGTTCGAGGCGCAGTTGTATGTGATCCACGCTGTCGAGCCGATGGGCCAGTTCGCCGAATCGCTCCTGCAGAGCTACCTCGACGAGCAGACGCTCGAGCGGTTGCACTCCCAGGGAGTGAATACGGTCATGGCCAACATAGAGCAGCGTGTGCTGGAAAGCTTTCGCGACGAGCTGGGCGAGGATGCTGACCTGGCCGTGATCAAGGCTGTGCGCGTGCGTCAGGGTGATCCGGCGCAAGTCATTCTGGAGCAGGCCCAGCGTCTGGCGGTTGACCTGCTGATCTTCGGCAGTCACGCCGAGGGCGCAGGGGTCGACGTGCCGATTGGAAGGACTGCGGTGCGGCTGCTCCAACTATCGCCTGTACCGGTGTATATGGTGCCGTTGGCTCAGCACCTGGGTCGTAGGAAAGGCTGAAACTGGCAGTAGGTCTTTTCCGTCAGACGTAACAAAATAGTTCTAGATTTCTTCATCTGACCACTAATATAGTTATAACTCGTCGCTGCCAGCAGCCGGTGACCTACCGCTGATCCGAGGGAAACCTATGAAGCTTCAACAACTGCGCTACATCTGGGAAGTGGCGCACCATGACCTCAACGTCTCTGCCACTGCGCAGAGTCTTTACACCTCCCAGCCGGGGATCAGCAAGCAGATCCGCCTTCTGGAGGATGAGTTGGGGGTCGAAGTCTTCGCCCGCAGCGGCAAGCACCTGACCCGCGTCACGCCGGCCGGTGAGCGCATCATCACGACCGCCGGTGAAATTCTGCGCAAGGTCGAGAGCATCAAACAGATCGCCCAGGAGTTCTCCAACGAGAAGAAGGGCACGCTGTCGATCGCCACCACCCACACCCAGGCGCGCTATGCGTTGCCACCGGTGATCAGCAATTTCATCAAGCAGTACCCTGAAGTGTCCTTGCACATGCACCAGGGCTCGCCGATGCAGATCGCCGAGATGGCGGCCGATGGCACCGTCGATTTCGCCATCGCCACCGAAGCGCTGGAGTTGTTCGGCGACCTGATCATGATGCCCTGCTACAAGTGGAATCGTTGCGTTGTGGTGCCTCAGGGGCACCCGCTTACCAAGCTGCCCAAGCTCACCCTCGAGGCGCTGGCCGAGTACCCCATCGTCACTTATGTGTTTGGTTTCACCGGTCGCTCGAAGCTGGACGAGGCGTTCAATCACCGCGGCCTGACGCCGAAGGTGGTGTTCACGGCGGCCGACGCTGATGTGATCAAGACTTACGTACGCCTGGGCCTGGGCGTGGGCATCGTGGCTAAGATGGCGGTCGATACGAAGCTTGACAGCGATCTGGTCTGCCTGGACGCCAGCGAGTTGTTCGAAGCCAGCATCACCAAGATTGGCTTCCGTCGCGGCACTTTCCTGCGCGGCTTCATGTGCGACTTCATCGAAAAGTTCGCCCCTCACCTGACCCGCGAGGTGATGGCCAAAGCCATCCAGTGCCACAACAAGCAGGAGCTTGAGGCCCTGTTCGAAGGCGTCGAGCTGCCGGTGCACTAGAACGGCAGCTGCAAGCTACAAGCTTTGAGCTTCAAGAAAGAGCAGACCGTGTGTGGTCTGCTCTTTTTGCTTGCAGCTTGCAGCTTGCAGCTGTTCAGCCTTTGCTGATCAGGTTGCCGGCATGCAGGCCGCATTCCTTCTGGGTCGATTCCTCCCACCACCAACGGCCTTCGCGTTCGTGCTGGTTCGGTAGCACTGGGCGGGTGCACGGCTCGCAGCCGATGCTGATGAAGCCGCGTTCGTGGAGGCTGTTGTAGGGCATCTCGAGCATGCGGATGTAGCCCCAGACTTCCTCGCTGGACATCTGTGCCAGGGGATTGAACTTGTACAGGGTGCGCTCGGCTGTGGAGAAGGCCGAGTCGATTTCCAGTGCTGCCACCTGGCTGCGAGTGCCGGGGCTCTGGTCGCGGCGCTGACCGGTCGCCCAGGCGCTGACGCCCGCCAGCTTGCGGCGCAGAGGTTCGATTTTGCGAATGCCGCAGCATTCGCCGTGGCCATCCTTGTAGAAACTGAATAGCCCTTTGTCCTTGACGAAGGGGTCGAGCTTGGCGCGATCCGGGCTGAGAATTTCGATCGGCAGGCTGTAATGCTCGCGAACCTGATCGATGAAACGGTAGGTTTCCGGGTGCAGACGGCCGGTGTCCAGGCTGAAAACCTTGATCTGCTTGTTCAGCTTCCACGCCATGTCCACCAGTACCACATCTTCAGCACCGCTGAAGGAGATCCACAGGTCGTCACCGAAATGCTCGAAGGCGAGCTTGAGAATATCCTGGGGGGACTTGCTGGCGTAGGTCGCCGCCAGGGTGGCGACATCGAAGATTTGGCTCATCAGGCGGTTTCCATCGTGTGTATGGCGCTGTGCGCTCGTAGTGGGGCGATGGTAACAAAAAATGGCGTGGCAGACGCTTCCATCTCCGTCTGTCCGACCGTAATCACAGTCCTTGCAGGGTTTGCATCAGCACGCGGACTTTGGCGATGGATTCTTCGTATTCGGCTTCCCAGTTCGAATCGGCTACCACCGCGCCGCCTCCCCAGCAACTGACTTGGCCGTCTTTGACCAGCAGGCTGCGGATGGCGATGGAGCTGTCCATTTCGCCACGTACGTCGATGTACAGCAGCGAGCCGCAATACAGCGCCCTTCGGGTCGGTTCCAGCTCGTCGATGATCTGCATGGCGCGGATCTTTGGTGCGCCAGTGATGGAGCCACCGGGGAAGCTGCCGGCGATCAGGTCGAGCGCATCCTTGTCGTCAGCCAGTCGGCCAGTGATGCTGCTGACCAGGTGATGGACATTCGGATAGCTTTCCAGGCTGAACAGCTCCGGTACCTTCACCGAGCCGATCTGGCAAGTGCGCCCTATGTCGTTGCGCAGCAGGTCAACGATCATCAGGTTTTCGGAGCGGTCTTTTTTGCTGGCTTGCAATTCGCGCGCGTTGCGCAGGTCCTCGGCAGGGTCTTCGGCGCGTGGGCGAGTGCCTTTGATCGGCCGGGTTTCGACCTGCCGCTGGCTGACGCGGACGAAGCGCTCAGGCGAGAAGCTCAGTAATGCGCTATTCGGGGTGAGCTGCTGGAACCCCGAGAAGGGCGTCGGGCAAGCGGCGCGCAGTGCCTGGTAGGCATGCCACGCGTCGCCTTGGCAGGGTGCGCGAAAACGCTGGGTCAGGTTGATCTGGTAGCAATCGCCCGCTTGGATGTAGCGCTGCACCTGATCGAATGCAGCTCGGTAGTGTTCCGGTGCGAGATCGCCCTGCATGGGGGCCAGCAGCCTGAAGGTTTCGACTGAAGGTGACGCTGTTTGCTCGAACAGGTCGATCAGGCGCAGACGTTCAGCGTGTGGGAGTGCCGGGTGAAACATCAGTTGCGAGGTATGCAGCGCATGGTCCGTGATCATCGCCCAGGCATACAGGCCCAGTTGCGCATCGGCTAGTTTGAGGTCGTCCGTGGCCAGCTCGGGCAGGCGCTCCAGCCGTCGGGCGAAGTCATAGCTCAGATAACCGATCAGACCGCCGGCAAAAGGTAGCTCGCTGCCGTCGGGGAGTCTGGCTTCACCCAGTTCGCTCAGTCCCTGGCGCAGTCGATCCAGGAAGGCCTGGCCGCTTTCGCCGTCGGCGGCTTGCAGTTGCTGAATGGGCCAGGCACTGAACAGGTCGAAACGCCCACGCTCGGCACTCGGGCGCGCGCTGTCGAGCAGAATGGCGCCCGGAGCCTGACGCAGGCGACCGAAATAATGCCCTGGATCGGGTCGGTAGGGCAGGGGATGAAGGGTGCAGGTCGGCATCGGCATCGGCGGCGCTGAAAAACAAGGAGGGGGATTGTAGGCCGCTGTAGGACGGGTGCCTAGCACCCGCCCTATTGGAGCCAGTACCTCACTGCTGAACGACGTGGCCGAACAGGTTTTGCGCCACACGCACGCGGGTCTCGGCATCTTCGCTGATACCATCCTTGGCCAAGGCCTCGATGTGCGCCTCGATGGCATGGGTACGTTGGGTCAGGCCGCAGTCGTTGGCGATCTGAATATTCAAGCCTGGGCGGGCGTTGAGTTCGAGGATCAGTGGACCCTTCTCCTGGTCCAGTACCATGTCCACGCCGATGTAGCCGAGGCCGCACAGTTCATAACAACTGGCCGCCAGCTTCATGAAGCCGTCCCAGTTCGGCAATTGCACACCGTCCACCGAGTTGGTGGTGTCCGGATGCTTGCTGATGATGCGGTTCAGCCAGGTGCCACGAAGGGTGACGCCGGTGGCCAGGTCGACACCCACGCCGATTGCGCCCTGGTGCAGGTTGGCCTTGCCGCCGGATTGCCGAGTGGGCAGGCGAAGCATGGCCATCACCGGATACCCCATCAGCACGATGATGCGGATGTCCGGTACCCCTTCGTAGCTGATGCTCTTGAAGATCTGATCCGGCGTCACCCGGTACTCGATCAACGCGCGGTCGCGATGCCCGCCCAGCGAGTACAAGCCGGTGAGGATGCTGGAGATCTGATGCTCGATCTCTTCATGGCTGATGATCTTGCCCGACACCGTGCGATAGCGATCCTCGAAGCGGTCGGCGACGACCAAGATGCCATCACCCCCCGCGCCTTGGGCCGGTTTGATCACGAAATCGCTGCGACCGCCGATGATCTGATCGAGCTTGTCGATCTCTTTTTCGGTCTCGATGACGCCGTACATTTCCGGCACGTGAATGCCGGCTGCCAGTGCACGCTCTTTGGTGATGATCTTGTCATCGACGATCGGATACAGATGGCGCTTGTTGTACTTGAGTACATAGTCCGCGTTGCGCCGGTTGATGCCCATGATGCCCCGGGCTTCCAGGGCCTTCCAGGTCTTGATCAGTCCGAACATCAGGCGTCAGCCTTCTTCAGGAATGCCTTGAAGCGCACGAGCTCGGTCAGGCGGTAGCCGCGGTAGCGACCCATCGCCAGCATGAAGCCCACCAGAATCAACAGCACCGCCGGGAAGGTGAAGACGAAGTACACCGCTTCCGGCACGGTCATCAGCAGGTGCGCCAGCGAGGCGGCGAACAAGGTGCCGATGGCGACTTTCATCGCATGGCCGCCACCGCGTTCTTCCCAGGTGATCGACAGGCGTTCGATGGTCATGGTCAGGATCACCATCGGGAACAGGGCTACCGACAGTCCGCGTTCCAGGCCCAGCTTGTGGCTGAACAGGCTGATGGCGGCGATCAGTACCACCACGAAGGTCAGCACCACCGACAAGCGCGGCAGCATCTGCAGTTTCAGGTGTTCGAGATAGGAGCGCAGCGACAGGCCCAAGGCCGTGATCACCGTGAACAGCACGATGCCGAAGCCCAGCTGCGTCTCGCGGAATGCCAGGGCGATCAGTACGGGGGTGAACGTGCCCAGGGTCTGGATGCCGATCAGGTTGCGCAACACCAGGATTACCAGCACGCCGATCGGGATCATCACCATGATCATGAAGGTCTGCTGGGTTTGCAGTGGCAAGCCGTACAGGGAGTACTCGAGGAAATCGGCGTCGGTGTTCTCGTCGGTCAGCTTGGCCAGGCGAATGGCATTCATCTCGCTGTTGTTCATGCTGAAGGTGACAGTGGCTTTCTTGCCGCCGTCGACGGTGATCAGGTTGTCATCGCCCGTCCACCACAGCAGGCGATCGTTGGGCAGGCCTTGCTCGCCGGTTTCCGGGTTGAAGTACAGCCAGTCATTGCCGTTGAAGCTGCGCAGCCACAGTTCAGGGCTCTGCGGCGTATCGGCCACCAAGCGCACGGTATGGACCTTTTCCATCGGCACGTGGGCGATCGACAGCAGCAGGTCGATGACCTGGGCCTTTTTCAGCGGCGAGCTGTCACCGGCCAGCAGGAGCTTGGCGTTGTCGTCGTTGGGGTTGTTGACGCGCTTGATGGTCTCGCTGACGAAGGTCTCGACGTCGGCCGAATGCTGGCGAATAGGGGCCATGAGCGCTTCGGCGGCGATCTTCTCCGGACCCTCGACGGCCAGGCTGTCGCGGAAAGTCGGGCCTTTGATCTTGGCCTTTTCGGTGCTGTAGCGCTTGGTCAGGACCAGGCGGTAGTAAAGGGTCTGGTTACCGCTGGCGCGACGGGCCGACCAGGTGACCTTGCGGTTGCCGTCAGCGCGGTTGACGCTGACGCCATAGTTGTTGGAGATGAAGCTCTCGTTGAGGCTGACGTAATCACGGTTCAGCGGCGGAACGTACATCTGGATCTTCACCGGGTCCTTGGGACTGGCGACGAACTCGACCTTGGCGTCGATGTTCCACAGATCGTCCGTCTCGTCTTCGGTCACCGGGATGCCGAGGACGAAGATCTGATAGCAAGTGACCGTCACGCCCAGCAACACCAGGATGGTGATCAGGACTTTCAGGTGCAGGGTCAGAGAGCGCATCGGGGTTACTCTACTTTGGGAGCTTCGGTGGCGCAGGCAGGTTTGCCGGCCGCGTATTTGAGGCTAGGGTCGACCAGCGCGTCGAAGTGCTTGAGCGCCTCGGAACCGATGAGCAGCGGGAACTGGAACGCGCTGCGGTCGGTGAGGTTGACTTCGATGGTGCGCAGGGCCTGACCCATGCAGATGTTCAGTTCGATCACCGGGCGATTGGTGTAGGCCTTGCCCTGGTCGGGATCGTAATCGCTGGCGCGTCGCTTGATCTTGCTGATACGGGCCAGGGGACGTTCGATGGGGTGCTTGTGGGCGGCGTCGATGGCCAGGTAGAAGCGTACCCAGCTCTCCCCGTTGCGCTTGAAGCGCTTGATGTCACGGGCGCTGAGCGACGCGGTCTTGGCGCCGGTGTCCAACTTGGCGGCCACTTCGAGGTCGAGGTCGCCCAGGCGGGCGTATTCGTTCAGGCCGTACACGGTCTTCTCGCCCGCGTGGCCGAGCGCCGGCAGTGCGGCGAGGCAGAACAACAGTGAAGAAAAAATGGGTCTCATAGTCCTGGCGCGGTGCTGTCTGAGTTCGGGGCAGGGCGCGAGCGCCTCGTTCATCTGTCAACAGCATGAAATGATGACAGGCACACTATCCGTGATCCTTCGGGAGCGCGGCATTCTATCACGCCGACGTCTTGACGCCAGCGCGCTGCGATCAGACCGCAGCGTTGGGCGGTAAGTTCTGCGTTGGTAGATTGTCGACAATATGGTTTTCGCCTTTGACTATAAATCGGTTTGTGGCTAAATTCAGGGTCGTAAGCCCTAAAGGTGTCGACAATAATGCTAGAAGCACCCTCAGCCTTTGCCCCGGCTGCCGAGGATGGCGAAACCCTGTCCGAGCATGTGTTTCGCCGCATCCAGGCGGCCATCGTCAAGGGCGACATCGCGCCCGGCAGCAAGATCTCCGAGCCCGAGCTGGCGCGCACCTATGGCATCAGCCGTGGTCCTCTGCGCGAGGCCATCCACCGTCTGGAGGGGCAGCGTCTGCTGGTGCGCATCCCCCATGTCGGTGCGCGGGTGGTCTCGCTCGATCCTGCCGAGCTGGTCGAACTCTATGAAATCCGCGAGTCGCTCGAAGGTATGGCCTGTCGCTTGGCCGCCGAGCGCATGAGCGTGGAGCAGATCGACGAGCTGCGCCGCGTGCTCGATACCCACGAGCGCGACGCAGCCTTCCAGGCAGGGCTGGGTTACTACCAGCAGGAAGGCGATTTCGACTTCCACTATCGGATCATCCAGGGCAGCGGCAACCAGACCCTGGTGAAGATGCTCTGTGGCGAGTTGTATCAACTGGTGCGCATGTACCGTATCCAGTTCTCGGCCACGCCCAACCGGCCGCGCCACGCTTTCGCCGAACACCACCGCATTCTCGATGCCATCGCCGAACGCGACGGCGAATTGGCCGAACTGCTGATGCGTCGCCACATCGCGGCGTCCAAGCGCAACATCGAGCGTCACTACCAAGGCGCCGACAACACTAGTCCACGAGGTGAGTCATGACTGTGAAGAGCACTCCCGGCCAGCGTTTCCGCGATGCGGTCGCCGCCGAACATCCGCTGCAGGTGGTCGGGACCATCAACGCCAACCATGCGCTGCTGGCCAAACGTGCCGGATTCAAGGCCATCTACTTGTCTGGAGGGGGCGTCGCCGCCGGTTCCCTGGGGTTGCCTGACCTGGGCATCACCGGGTTGGACGACGTACTCACCGATGTCCGCCGGATCACCGATGTCTGCGACCTGCCGCTTCTGGTGGATGTGGACACCGGCTTTGGCGCCTCGGCGTTCAACGTGGCTCGCACGGTGCGCTCCATGAGCAAGTTCGGAGCTGCAGCCATTCATATCGAGGATCAGGTCGGCGCCAAGCGCTGCGGTCATCGACCGAACAAGGAAATCGTCTCGCAGCAGGAGATGGTCGATCGTATCAAGGCGGCGGTCGATGCGCGGACCGATGACAGCTTCGTGATCATGGCGCGCACCGACGCGCTGGCAGTCGAAGGGCTGAACGCGGCCCTGGACCGCGCTGCGGCCTGTGTCGAGGCGGGCGCCGACATGATCTTCCCCGAGGCCATTACCGAGCTGCAGATGTACAAGACCTTCGCTGACCGAGTGAAGGCGCCTATCTTGGCCAACATCACTGAGTTCGGCGCCACGCCACTGTTCACCACCGAGGAGTTGGCAGCCGTCGACGTGTCCTTGGTGCTGTATCCGTTGTCGGCATTCCGCGCCATGAACAAGGCGGCCGAGAACGTCTACACCGCGCTGCGCCGTGATGGCACGCAGAAGCAGGTGGTGGACACGATGCAGACGCGCATGGAGCTTTACGATGCCATTGGCTACCACGCCTTCGAGCAGAGCCTCGATGCGTTGTTCGCACAGAAAAAAGGCTGATGACCGAACAGGTCAGGCCCGATTAGCCAGCAAGACTTCATAACAATTTCAAGAAAGGAGAACCATCCCATGGCCGAAGCAAAAGTACTCAGCGGTGCCGGCCTGCGCGGCCAGGTGGCCGGGCAGACCGCGCTGTCGACCGTCGGCCAGGCCGGTGCCGGCCTGACCTACCGTGGCTACGACGTGCGTGATCTGGCAGCAGGTGCCGAATTCGAGGAAGTGGCGTACTTGCTGCTTTATGGCGAGCTGCCGAGCAAGGCCGAGCTCGCCGACTACAAGCACCGACTGAAAGCGCTGCGTGACCTGCCGCAGGCGCTCAAGGAAGTCCTCGAGCGTATTCCGCGCGACGCCCACCCGATGGATGTCATGCGCACGGGCTGTTCGCTGCTCGGCACGCTGGAGCCGGAGCTGACCTTCGATGCTCAGCGCGACAGGACCGACCGTCTGCTGGCGCTGTTTCCGGCAGTCATGTGCTACTGGTATCGCTTCAGTCACCACGGCGTGCGCATCGACTGCAGCAGCGACGAGGACAGCCTGGGTGGTCATTTCCTTTATCTGTTGCACGGCAAGAAGCCCAGCGATCTGCACGTAAAGGTGATGAACGTCTCGCTGATCCTTTACGCCGAGCACGAGTTCAACGCCTCCACCTTCACTGCGCGCGTTTGCGCCTCGACATTGTCCGATCTTTATTCGTGCATCACAGCGGCCATCGGCGCGCTGCGCGGACCGCTGCATGGCGGGGCCAACGAGGCGGCCATGGAGCTGATCGAGCGCTTCCAAAGTCCGCAGGAGGCCAGCGCCGAACTGCTGCGCATGCTTGAGCGCAAGGACAAGATCATGGGCTTCGGCCATGCGATCTACAAGGAGTCCGATCCGCGCAACGAGGTGATCAAGGGCTGGTCGAAACAGCTCGCCGACGAGGTGGGTGATACCGTGCTCTACCCAGTCTCCGAAGCCATCGACAAGACTATGTGGGAGCAGAAGCGGCTTTTCCCCAACGCCGATTTCTACCATGCCTCGGCGTATCACTTCATGGGCATCCCGACCAAGCTGTTCACACCGATCTTCGTCTGTTCGCGGCTGACCGGCTGGGCCGCGCATGTCTTCGAGCAACGGGCGAACAACCGCATCATTCGACCCAGTGCCGAATACACCGGTGTCGAGCAGCGTCAGTTCGTGCCGATCGACCGGCGCTGATTCACCGGTCGTGGGGCTGCCTTGCAGCCCTGTTGCGATCCAAGACCGCTCCCGCAGGGGCGGCGCTGTACCTGTGGGAAGCGGCCTTGGGTCGCGAAAGGGCCGCGCAGCGGCTTCCGATGCCCGGCAATGCTCCTGCTACCGATCACCGTGACGAGCCTGATAACGACATGAACAGCGCATACCGCAAACTCCTGCCAGGCACCGGCCTGGATTATTTCGACGCTCGCCAGGCGGTCGAGGCGATCACGCCCGGCGCCTATGACCGTCTTCCCTACACCTCGCGCGTACTGGCCGAAAACCTGGTGCGCCGCTGCGACCCCGCGACGCTGAACGCCTCGCTGACGCAGTTGATCGAGCGCAAGCGCGACCTCGATTTTCCCTGGTACCCGGCACGTGTGGTGTGCCACGACATTCTTGGCCAGACTGCATTGGTAGACCTGGCGGGCCTGCGCGACGCCATCGCCGACATGGGCGGCGATCCTGCACAGGTCAACCCGGTGGTGCCGGTGCAGCTGATCGTCGACCATTCGCTGGCCGTGGAGTGCGGCGGCTTCGATCCGCAAGCGTTCGAAAAGAACCGCGCCATCGAGGATCGGCGCAACGAAGATCGTTTCCATTTCATCAACTGGACCAAGCAGGCGTTCAAGAACGTCGATGTGATCCAGCCGGGCAACGGCATCATGCATCAGATCAACCTGGAGAAGATGTCGCCGGTCATTCAAAGCGACCATGGCGTGGCGTTCCCGGATACCTGTGTCGGTACCGACAGCCATACCCCGCATGTCGATGCCCTAGGGGTGATCGCGATCGGTGTGGGTGGTCTCGAAGCCGAGAACGTGATGCTGGGGCGTGCGTCGTGGATGCGCCTGCCGGAAATCGTCGGCGTTGAGCTCACCGGCAAGCTCGACCCAGGCATCACCGCCACCGACCTGGTGCTCGCGCTGACCGAGTTCCTGCGCAAGCAGAAAGTGGTCGGCGCCTACCTCGAGTTCCACGGCGTCGGTGCCCAGGCGCTGACCTTGGGCGACCGCGCGACCATCTCCAACATGGCGCCTGAGTACGGTGCCACGGCGGCCATGTTCGCCATCGACCAGCAGACCCTCGACTACCTGCGTCTGACCGGGCGTGAGGATCGCCAAGTGCAGTTGGTGGAGACTTACGCCAAGGTCGCCGGCCTGTGGGCCGACAGCCTGGCCAAGGCCGAGTACGAGCGCACCCTGAGCTTCGATCTGTCGAGCGTGGTGCGCAACATGGCCGGTCCGTCCAATCCGCATGCCCGCGTGGCCACACGCGACCTGGCAGCCAAGGGCATCGCGGGGGCCTGGGAAGACGTGCCGGGGCAGATGCCCGATGGGGCGGTGATCATCGCGGCCATCACCAGTTGCACCAACACCAGCAATCCGCGCAACGTCATCGCCGCCGGTCTGCTGGCGCGCAACGCCAACCGCCTCGGACTGACACGCAAGCCGTGGGTGAAGTCGTCTCTGGCGCCGGGTTCCAAGGCGGTCCAGTTGTACCTCAAGGAGGCGGGCCTGGAGCAGGAACTGGAACAGTTGGGCTTTGGCATCGTCGCTTTCGCCTGCACCACCTGCAACGGCATGTCCGGCGCGCTGGATCCGGCGATCCAGCAAGAGATCATCGACCGTGACCTGTACGCCACTGCCGTGCTATCGGGCAATCGCAATTTCGACGGACGCATCCATCCCTACGCCAAGCAAGCGTTCCTGGCCTCGCCACCGCTGGTGGTGGCCTACGCCATTGCAGGGACCATCCGCTTCGATATCGAGAAGGATGTACTCGGCGTCGTCGACGGTCAGCAGATCCGCCTGATGGACCTGTGGCCGAGCGATGAGGAGATCGACGCCGTGGTGCGCGCCTCGGTCAAGCCTGAGCAGTTCCGTCAGGTGTACATCCCCATGTTCACCATCGAGGAGGACGCCGGGCCGAAGGTTGCGCCGCTGTACGACTGGCGCCCGATGAGCACCTACATCCGTCGCCCGCCTTACTGGGAGGGGGCCCTGGCCGGTGAGCGCAGCCTGCGTGGTATGCGGCCGCTGGCGGTGTTGCCGGACAACATCACCACCGATCACCTGTCCCCCTCCAACGCCATCATGCCCGACAGCGCTGCCGGCGAGTACCTGGCCAAGATGGGCTTGCCGGAGGAGGACTTCAACTCCTACGCCACGCACCGCGGCGATCACCTGACGGCTCAGCGCGCCACCTTCGCCAACCCGAAGTTGTTCAATGAAATGGTGCGCAGCGAAGACGGGAGCGTGAGGCAGGGTTCGCTGGCGCGCATCGAGCCGGAAGGCAAGGTGACGCGCATGTGGGAAGCGATCGAGACCTACATGCAGCGCAAGCAGCCACTGATCATTGTGGCCGGTGCCGATTATGGCCAAGGCTCCTCGCGCGACTGGGCTGCCAAAGGCGTGCGCCTGGCGGGGGTCGAAGCCATCGTTGCCGAGGGCTTCGAGCGTATTCACCGCACCAACCTGATCGGTATGGGTGTGTTGCCGTTGGAGTTCCATTCTGGAACCACGCGCCTGACCTTGGCCTTGGACGGCAGTGAAACCTATGACGTGCTTGGCGCGCGTACACCGCGCGCGACCTTGACCTTGGTGGTCAACCGACGCGATGGCGAGCGCCTGGAAGTGCCGGTTACCTGTCGACTGGACACCGCCGAGGAAGTGTCGATCTATGAAGCCGGTGGCGTGTTGCAGCGCTTTGCCCAGGACTTCCTGGAAGGCAAGGCCTAACCCACCTCTAGCCCCCTGAAGGAGGGGAATCGGACATGACACATGCAGCGCAAATCAAAATTGCCGCCACCTACATGCGGGGCGGCACCAGCAAGGGCGTGTTCTTCCGTCTGCAGGACCTTCCCGAGCGCGCTCAGGTGCCTGGGCCTGCGCGCGACGCCTTGCTGTTGCGGGTCATCGGCAGTCCCGACCCGTACGCCAAGCAGATCGATGGTATGGGCGGTGCGACTTCCAGTACCAGCAAGACCGTGATTCTTTCGCCAAGCACACGCCCCGATCACGATGTCGACTATCTGTTCGGTCAGGTGGCCATCGACAAGGCTTTCGTCGATTGGAGCGGCAACTGCGGCAACCTGTCGGCGGCGGTCGGCTCGTTCGCCATCGCCAGCGGTTTGGTGGACTCGACACGTGTACCGCATGACGGCGTCGCCACTGTACGGATCTGGCAGGCCAATATCGGTAAGACCATCATCGCCCATGTGCCGATCAGTGCAGGGCAGGTGCAGGAAACGGGTGATTTCGAGCTGGACGGCGTGACCTTTCCCGCAGCCGAAGTGCAGTTGGCGTTTCTCGATCCCGCCGCGGATGAAGAAGGTGAGGGGGGAGGGGCGATGTTTCCCACTGGTAATCTGGTCGACGACCTGGAGGTGCCCGGCATAGGAACCTTCAAGGCGACGCTGATCAACGCCGGGATCCCGACCATCTTCGTCAACGCCGCAGACCTTGGCTATACCGGTACCGAGCTTCAGGAAGCGATCAATGGCGATGCCGAGGCGCTAGCGCGTTTCGAGACGATCCGTGCCCAGGGGGCGGTGCGCATGGGATTGATCGACCACATCGAGCAAGCGGCCGGTCGCCAGCACACGCCAAAGGTCGCCTTCGTGGCGCCCGCCACCGGGTACAACGCCTCCAGCGGCAAGGCAGTGGCTGCCAGCGATATCGACTTGGTGGTGCGGGCGCTGTCGATGGGCAAGCTGCATCACGCGATGATGGGTACCGCTGCGGTGGCCATTGGCACCGCTGCTGCGATCCCAGGCACGCTGGTCAATCTGGCTGCCGGCGGTGGCGAGCGCAGTGCCGTCCGTTTCGGGCATCCCTCCGGCACTTTGCGGGTCGGGGCCGAAGCGCATCAGGTCAATGGTCAATGGACGGTGACCAAGGCCATCATGAGCCGCAGTGCGCGGGTGCTGATGGAAGGGTGGGTGCGGGTCCCGGGAGATAGTTTCTAGGTCATCCAAGCGTCTAGTCCTGAAGGGAGGTCAAAAGGTGTAAACCTTCTTCAGGATGGGGCACACAAAAAAGCCCGGCACATTGGCCGGGCTTTTTCTTGTCGCTTGCAGCTTCTAGCTTGCCGCTGCCTTACGCCTGAACCACCGGGATCTGGGCGTTGGCCGCTGCTTCGCGGAACTCGGCGATCTGGTCGAAGCTCAGGTAGCGGTAGACGTCGGCAGCCATGCTGTCGATGTCCTTGGCGTACTGCAGGTACTCCTCGACGGTCGGCAGTTTGCCGAGAATCGAGGCGACTGCAGCCAGCTCCGCCGACGCCAGATAGACGTTGGTGGCATCGCCCAGACGGTTGGGGAAGTTGCGGGTCGAAGTGGACACCACGGTCGAGCCGGTCTGGACGCGTGCCTGGTTACCCATGCACAGCGAGCAACCTGGCATTTCCATGCGTGCGCCGGCCTTGCCGTAGATGCCGTAGTAGCCTTCCTCGGTCAACTGGTGCGCGTCCATCTTGGTGGGCGGCGCCAGCCACAGGCGAGTCGGGATACCGCCCTTGACCTTCTCCAGCAGCTTGCCGGCTGCGCGGAAGTGACCGATGTTGGTCATGCACGAGCCAATGAACACCTCGTCGATTTTCTCGCCCTGGACCTGCGACAGCAGGCGAGCGTCGTCCGGGTCGTTCGGCGCGCAGAGCACAGGCTCCTTGACGTCGGCCAGGTCGATTTCGATGATTTCAGCGTATTCGGCGTCGGCGTCGGCCGAGAGCAGTTGTGGATTGGCCAACCAGGCCTCCATGGCCTGCGCGCGGCGCTCCATGGTGCGTGCATCACCGTAGCCTTCGCTGATCATCCAGCGCAGCAGGGTGATGTTCGACTGCAGGTACTCGGCGATGGCCTTTTCCGGCAGCTTGATGGTGCAACCCGCCGCCGAGCGCTCGGCCGACGCATCGGACAGCTCGAAGGCCTGCTCGACGGTCAGTTCGTCCAAGCCCTCGATCTCTAGGATGCGACCGGAGAAGGCGTTTTTCTTGCCCTTCTTCTCGACGGTCAGCAGACCCTGCTGGATGGCGTAGTAAGGGATGGCATGGACCAGGTCACGCAGGGTGATGCCGGGTTGCAGCTTGCCTTTGAAACGCACCAGGACCGACTCCGGCATGTCCAGCGGCATGACGCCGGTGGCAGCGGCGAAGGCTACCAGGCCGGAACCGGCCGGGAACGAAATGCCGATGGGGAAGCGGGTGTGCGAGTCGCCGCCGGTGCCGACGGTGTCAGGCAGCAGCATGCGGTTCAGCCAGCTGTGGATGATGCCGTCGCCTGGACGCAGGGACACGCCGCCACGGGTGCGGATGAAGTCCGGCAGGGTGTGGTGGGTGGTGACGTCGATCGGCTTTGGATAAGCAGCGGTGTGGCAGAACGACTGCATGACCAGATCGGCGGAGAAGCCCAGGCAAGCCAGGTCCTTCAGCTCGTCGCGGGTCATCGGGCCGGTGGTGTCCTGAGAGCCGACGGTGGTCATCTTCGGTTCGCAGTAAGCGCCCGGGCGAACGCCTTGGCCTTCGGCCAGGCCACAGGCACGACCGACCATCTTCTGCGCCAGGGTGAAGCCCTTGCCGGTGTCGGCAGGCTGCTCGGCTTTCTTGAACAGGTCCGAGGCACCCAGGCCGAGTTCGGCGCGGGCCTTTTCGGTCAGGCCGCGGCCGACGATCAGAGGGATACGGCCGCCGGCGCGGACTTCGTCGAGCAGCACTTCGGTCTTCAGCTCGAAGGTGGTGACCAGCTCACCGCTGTCGTGGCGCTTGACCTCGCCCTTGAATGGGTAAACGTCGATCACGTCGCCCATGTTCAGGTTGGTGCAGTCGAATTCGATCGGCAGAGCGCCGGCGTCTTCCATGGTGTTGTAGAAGATCGGCGCGATCTTGGTGCCGAAGCAGAAGCCGCCGGCGCGCTTGTTCGGCACGTTGGGGATGTCGTCGCCGAAGAACCACAGCACGGAGTTGGTGGCCGATTTACGCGAGGAACCGGTACCGACCACGTCGCCGACGTACGCTACCGGATGGCCTTTGGCGCGGACCGCCTCGATTTGCTTGAGCGGGCCGACGGAGCCGGGTTGTTCTGGCTCGATGCCGTCACGGGCCATCTTCAGCATGGCCAGGGCGTGCAGCGGGATGTCCGGGCGCGACCAGGCATCGGGCGCAGGAGACAGGTCGTCGGTGTTGGTTTCGCCAGGCACCTTGAACACGGTCAGGGTGTACTTGTCGGCGATGGCCGGGCGCGAGGTGAACCACTCGCCAGCAGCCCAGGATTCCAGGACGGCCTTGGCGTGCACGTTACCGGCCTTGGCTTTTTCCGCCACGTCGTGGAAGGCATCGAACATCAGCAGGGTGTGCTTGAGCTGTTCGGCCGCGACGGCGCCCAGTTCGGCGTCATCCAGCAGCGCGACCAGCGTTTCGATGTTGTAGCCGCCTTGCATGGTACCCAGCAGCTCGGTGGCGTGCTTGCGGTCGATCAGGGGCGATTTGGCTTCGCCTTTGGCGATCGCGGACAGAAACGCGGCCTTGACGTAGGCCGCTTCGTCGACGCCTGGCGGAACACGGTTGGTGATCAGGTCTACGAGGAAGGCTTCTTCGCCGGCCGGCGGGTTTTTCAGCAGCTCGACCAGGCCTGCAGTTTGTTCGGCGTTCAGCGGCTGGGGCACGATACCCAGGGCGGCACGCTCTTCGATGTGTTTGCGGTAGGCTTCAAGCACAGTTATTACCCTCATCAGTGGTCCCTAAAGGGAGTCCGGGACGCTCATCCAGCATTCCCCACACCCATGCGCGGTTCACGGCTTTTTGAGCCGTCCAGCCAGGGTCGCAGAGAATCCTTACAGAAGCTGCTTTCAAAGTTTTACGCCTGTAGAACGGAAGGCTGATGAGGGGTTGGCGCGGCCATGCAAGGGGCATGCTCCGGGCCAACGCCGTTCTACCGGATCAACTGTGCTCGTGACGCTTTGAAAACAGCTTCCAACGGACATGGTTGCCTTGAAAAGGCGGGGTGATTCTACGGCAAAAAAAGGCGGAAGGTAAGTTGCCGTCGCTGACTTTAGCCCGTGACCCCGGTTAGACAAAGGGCTAACATGCCCGGGTGTGCCACCCCCAGATCATTGTTTTCTCATGTCCAACCAGTCCATCAAAACGCCCTGTGTCGGTCTTTGCTCTACCGTGTATGGCGATACCGTCTGTCGGGGCTGCAAGCGTTTCCACCATGAAGTGATTCATTGGAACGGATACGACGAAGCGCAGAAGCGGGCTGTCTGGCAGCGACTGGAACAGTTGCTGGTGCAGGTCATGATGGCCAAGCTGGAAATATTCGACAGCGACCTTCTGCGCCAGCAACTGGAGCAGCGCTCGATCCGCTTCGTGCCGCAACAATCGGTGTATTGCTGGGCCTACCAATTGATCGCTCGCGGTGCCCGCATGATCCGTGATCTGGACGCCTACGGCATGGTCCTGCTGCCTGAGTTCCGCGAATGGGACCTGCCCCAGTTGCGCGACGCCATCGACCGCGAGTTCTTCCTGCTGTCCGAAGCGCATTACGAGCGCTATATCGCCCCCGCCTTCCTCAAGGACACGCAGGGGTAGCGATTTCTAGCTGCCTGTTGCTGCGGGCAAGCGCGAGGGTGGTGCCTCATTTTCGAGGAGGCACTTGTCATGGATTCACTGAAATTCGAGCCACTGATCAGTTTCACTGCCCGTTGCCAATGGCAGCTCGATGAGGTGCTCATTCAGCCCGGCCAGTGGGATGAAGACAGCGATTTACTGCGTCCGTTCTGGGTCGAATTCGATGACTGGAATGGCAACGATGGCTGGTTGATCACCAGCACCGACTATAGCGAAGAGATGATCCAATCCTTCCTGATCGACCAGTTGCTAGGGCCTCAGGCACGCCAGCGGCATTTCTGCGACAGTTTCTGGTTCGGCGTGTATCGCCACGCGGTCGGCTACTTTTATGAGGTTAGGCCCGCTTACGAGGGGAACAATGTGAATTCGTGGCCGCTGTTGGACTACTGGCTGAATGTTAGCCGCAATGGCTATTTGGGTTTCTATACCGCCCGTTCACCGGCAGGCAAATGCTTGACCGAGCAAGCTCGACTCGAAGTGCGTGATCCCTTTGGGATTCGGCCCGGGGTGACATTACCGCTGGAGCCGCCGTTCGAGATCGCCACTCCCCTCTACACGCTCACTTGCTCACGCGGCACGCCCTTGTGGCATGTTCCCGAACTGGATCCATCGGCCTTGAAAACTGGAGACGTGATTTCCAATTTGACCCTTCACACGCCTTGGGGAAAACGGGTGCGGCGGATTGCTGAAGATGTCGCCTACCTCAACGATCACCAAGGCACGAGCGGGCGCTTCAGTCTGGTGATTCAGAACCCCTGTGTGCCTCCACACCCCAAACCCAAGGCCTGACTGCAGGCTCAGTCGCCGGTGTACTCGCAGCCGCTGGTGCAGGTCTCGTGGATGCGCACCTTGGACAGCTCCGGCAGCAACGGCTTGACCTGCTCCCAGATCCACTTGGCGATCACTTCGCTGGTGGGATTCTCCAGGCCGGGAATGTCGTTCAGGTAGTTATGGTCGAGGCGTTCGTAGATGGGTTTGAAGATCGCCTTGACCTCTGCGAAGTCGCGGATCCAGCCGGTATGCGGGTCGAGTGGGCCGGTCAGGTGCAACGCGACCTTGAAGGAATGGCCATGCAGGCGTCCGCACTTGTGGCCGGCGGGAACGTTGGGCAGGCGGTGGGCGGACTCGAAGGTGAACTCTTTGAAAATTTCCACGCTGGCAGAACTCTGTGTGAATCGACAATGCGCGCAGTCTACCAGCATGCTTCCTACAAGGCTTGCAACCGTTCGTGCAGGTGCCCGCTGGCGACCAGTTCGAGTAGCTCATCGCCCAGGCGCTGGCTCTCGGCAATCGCCTTGTACCAGTAACGCTTGCGTGCCGGCGCATCACCGATGAATCGCTTGAAGTCGCCACGGTCCGGAAGCTTGCCGTAAGGCAGGGTTGCCAGATACTGCGGTGATGGCGTCATCAGCAGCACGTTCTGCAGGCGCGTCGCGTCGCCCCGGCGCCAGGGCAGTGCCTTGTCGAACCAGCCGGGTATCACTTTGTCGGTGAAGTGCGGGTAAAGCACCAGATCGTCGCCGCAGTAGGGCAGGTCCAGGTGATAGTCCAGCAGACCGCCATCGCGATAGGTACCGGTTCCAGCGCCGGGAATGTCTCGTACCCCCTCCATCACCATCGGGATGGAGCCGGAAGCGAGCAGGGCTTGGCGCAGGTTGTCCAGGTGCAGCGGCAGGCAGCGTGACGGGAAGTCGGTGAGCGCATCCAGTGGAGGCGCGCAGCGGCCGTCGTGAAGGATCACCCGTTCGAAATGCCGAGCCAGGCGTGAACGGCCTATCAGATTGCTGGCGATGACTGAGGACAATCCCGCGCCGAGTGTCGCCCTACCGTCAAATGCCAACGCTCCATGGCTTTTGACAGCCAGAATGTTCAGCCGGTAGTTGGGATTGGCAAGGATCTCGCTGTCCCGGCCTTGCAATAAGTCGTCGAGCATGCGCTGGCAGCTCTGGGTCACTTGCGCCGGAGTCACGCCCCTGGCGAAGTCCTGTTCGGTGTACAGCTCGCCCAGGCGGCGCAGGCCGGCAATGGGGTCGTTCAGGCAGGCGCTGGCGAAGCGCCAAGCGCCGATCGAGGCGCCGATCAGCGAGCGCTGGCGCGGCGCTGAAGGTAGCAAATGGCCGAAGATCGCCAGGTCCAGGCCCTGGATGCCCAAGGGTTTGGGGCCTCCTGCGGCGCCAGGCAGTGTGCCGATATCGCCAGCGCGCAGGCCGCGTTCGCGAATGTGTACCAAGGCGCGTCTGCCCGCTTTGAAGGTCAGGGCGGGGTACTTGATATGGATGGCGCTCATGGCAGTCTCTAGTCGGGCAGGCACGCATTATAGGCAAGTCACCTGGGTGTGTGCCGAAGTGCTGGATAACGGCGCTATCATGTCGCCCGTTATTTTCAGGTTGAGTTAAGGGCTAATGATTAATCTCAATGGCGTAGACAACTCGTAAAGTTCGATGGAGAAACCTCATGAAGACCCTGACTGCTCTGTTCGCCGCCGCCGCTTTGACTTTCGGCACCACTGCTGCGTTCGCCAAGGATGTCCAGCCCGACCAAGTGGTCAAGCTGGTCAATGAAAAGACCATCAAGTCGCTGGATGAACTCAAGGCGGCTGCGGTGGCCAAACATCCCGGCTCAACCGTTACCGACAGCGAGCTCGAAGAGGAATATGGCCGTTACATCTACAAGGTCGAACTGCGTGATGCGCAGAACGTCGAATGGGACGTGGACCTGGATGCCAAAACCGGCGAAGTTCTGAAGGATGCGCGAGACAGCTGATGAACACCTTGTCGCGAGCAGTGCCTTGCCTGGCCTTGGCACTGCTGGTCGCCTGCCCACTGGCAAGTGCCCGTGACCTGGATCAGGATGAGGCCCTGGCGTTGCGCCAGCAGGGCGTTATCCTGCCGCTTGAACAACTGCTCGAAGCCGCCCTGGGGCGTCACCCCGGGGCGCGCTTGCTGGAGGCCGAGCTTGAGGAAAAACATGATCGCTACGAATACGAGGTCGAACTCCTGACCCCGAATGGCGTGGTTCGCGAGATCAAGTACGACGCCCGCACTGGGGTCTTGATCAAAGACGAGGAAGACGACTGAATGCGCCTGTTGCTTGTCGAAGACAACGTCCCGCTGGCCGATGAGCTCACGGCCAGCCTGCAGCGCCAGGGTTACGCCGTGGATTGGCTGGCCGATGGTCGCGACGCGGTGTTTCAGGGGCAGAGCGAGCCCTACGACCTGATCATCCTCGACCTCGGTCTGCCTGGCCTGCCCGGGCTCGAAGTGCTCGAGCAATGGCGCGCCGCCGCCCTGGCTGTGCCAGTTCTCATCCTCACAGCCCGTGGCTCGTGGGCCGAGCGTATCGAAGGGCTCAAAGCAGGGGCCGATGACTATTTGAGCAAGCCTTTTCATCCGGAAGAGTTACAGTTGCGCATCCAGGCGCTGCTGCGCCGTGCTCGCGGCCTGGCCAACCAGCCGCGGCTGGAGGCTGCCGGCCTGCATCTGGATGAAGGGCGGCAATGCGTCACACGCGACGGCGTCGACATCCAGTTGACCGCTGCCGAGTTCCGTTTGCTGCGGTATTTCATGCTGCACCCGCGTCAGGTGCTTTCGAAAAGCCATCTGGCCGAACATCTCTACGACGGCGAGACCGAACGCGACTCCAACGTGCTTGAGGTGCATGTCAATCACTTGCGACGCAAGCTGGGTCGTACTGTGATCGAGACGCGCCGGGGTCAGGGCTATGTGTACGCCGGGAGTGCCGGCGGGTGAAGTCGATCCAGGCGCGCCTGAGCCTTGGTCTGGTGGTGGTGCTGGTGGTGGTCGGCGTGGCGGTGGCGCAGGTGACCCTTTGGCTTTTCGAGGCGGGCCTGCAACGCTACCTTGAAGCTGGATTGCGCAAGGAAAGCGAAAACTTGCTGGTGGCGCTCGTGCATGGGCCGCGCGGCTTGCAGCTGGACGAGCGACGAGTGTCAGCGGCGTACCACCGGCCGTTTTCAGGCTACTACTTTCGTATCGACTTCGCCCAAGGTACCTGGCGTTCACGCTCGCTCTGGGATCTGGACATGCCCAAGCCGGAGCGGCCAGGCCTGGATGATGGCCACGAGTTAGGCCCGGAAGGCCAGCAACTGCTGGCTTATCGCGGCGATTACCGGCGTCTGGGCCAGCAGGTATCGATCAGTGTCGCGCAGGACTATTCACCTGTAAGTGCAGCGTTCAGGCGCCTGCAGCAGATAGGTCTGGGCATGGGCGTTGTGGCCTTGGCGCTGATCCTGATCTTGCAGCGCATTACCATCACCCGCGCGCTGCGCCCCCTGGAGCGTGCCCGCCAGCAGATCGCCCAGTTACAGCAGGGTCAGCGTTCGCAACTAGATGCCGAGGTGCCAAGCGAACTGCAGCCGCTGGTGGAGCAGATCAACCATTTGCTCGCACACACCGAAGACAGCCTGCGGCGCTCGCGTAACGCTTTGGGCAATCTCGGACATGCCCTGAAAACGCCCTTGGCGGTTCTGTTGAGTCTGGCCGGGAGCGAGCGCCTGCGCGACACGCCTCAGCTCCAGTCGCAACTGCGCGAACAGCTGGAGCAGATCCAGCAACGTCTGACGCGAGAGCTCAACCGCGCGCGGTTGGCCGGCGATGCTTTGCCTGGTGCCCGGTTCGATTGCGATGCTGAACTCCCAAGTCTTCTGTCGACCTTGAGCATGATTCACGGCGCCGGGCTTGCGATCGAGCAGGACGTTCCGGCGCGTTTGCAACTGCCATGGGACCGTGAAGATTTGCTGGAACTGCTGGGTAACTTGCTGGACAACGCCTGCAAGTGGGCGGACAGTCAGGTTCGCCTGTCGATCCGGTCAACGCCGCAAGGTTATAGGCTTTGGGTGGACGATGATGGTCCAGGTATTCCTGACCAGTCTCGACAGCAAGTGCTTGAGCGCGGCTCTCGCCTGGACGAGCAAGTGGCGGGGCACGGGCTGGGCTTGGGTATCGTTCGCGACATCGTCGAGGCTTGGCAGGGCCAGATCGAGCTTCAGGAAAGCCCGCTGGGTGGCCTGCGCGTCGATATCCGCTTACCGCGCAAGGGCCGCTGATCAACAGCAAGCTGTTCGTCGTTGCCTGCCCACCGCTATGCTTCAACCTGTCCATGCCCGAGCTTTGCCCACATGACCTTGCTGCCGCTCCAGCTTAGCGCTGCCCGCGATGCCGACCGCGATTTCGCTCGCGACTTGACCCGCCGAGCCATGCTTCCCTATTACCAGCAATTCGACCTGCTCTGGGTTGAGGACGCCTTCGATCAGGCCTGGGAATGGCGCGAGCAATGGCTGATGACCTCGGGCGAACAGGTGATTGGTTTCTGCAGTTTGAGCCAGGATAGCCAGGCACTCTTCATTCGCGAACTGCACCTGTTGCCTGAGTTTCGTGGTCAGGGCGTGGGTAAATGGGTCCTCGGTCAGTTGGCCTGTTGGGCGCAGCAACGCCGTCTGCCACTGCTGCGCCTGATGGTCTTCAGCACCAACCCTGCTCGGCGACTCTACGCAGCTACCGGTTTTGTTGAAGTGGGCGAGGATGCCTGTTTTGTTCGAATGCAGCGCTGGGTCGACAGATCTGCCGCCGCCACCACGTGAGAGTGTTTCTGGAGGGCTGAGAGGATCGGCTCGGACGGGTGGTAGGTGCTCGGCTTGTGTTCATTGGATCCAATGTGCATAGTGCGACCTTGGCACCGAGCTGAGCGCCCGTGGCTGCCTGCATCCCAGGGATGTCGGATGAGTCGATAAGGACATCAAATGAAAGGTTTTGGACTGCGGTTGAGGGAAGAGCGTGAACGGCTGGGCATGACCCAGCGGGTATTCGGCGACATTGGCGGGGTCGAGCCCAACGCTCAAGGCAAGTATGAGAGCGGGGAGCGTACTCCGCGGATCGACTATCTGGCCGCAGTGGCCAGCAAGGGGGTCGATGCGCTCTATGTATTGACGGGTACGCGCACACTTGCGCCGCTGGAGTGCTTGAGTGCCGAAGAGAGCCGACTGCTGCGCGGCCTCAGGCAGTTGATGCCGGCCGACCGCGCCGCCGTCTGGCACTTGCTCGGTCGCCTGGTTGCGGACGGCCATTTGCAGGGGAGCGGCCTGCAGCGCAGAGGAGAGGGTCAGACTTATCTGCATGACGCGTTGCGCTAGGTTTGCGGTGAAATTTTTTGTTAAGGTGGCCGGATCCAATCGCCCCACTACGAGGTGTCTGCTTGATTAGGGTACTGGTGGTCGATGACCACGATCTGGTGCGTACCGGCATCACCCGTATGCTGGCTGATATCGATGGCCTGCAGGTGGTGGGCGAAGCGGACTCTGGTGAGGCGGCCCTCAAGCTGGCCCGCGAACTCAAGCCGGATGTAGTGCTGATGGACGTCAAGATGCCTGGCATCGGTGGCCTTGAGGCAACACGCAAGCTGTTGCGCAGCGATCCGGACAGCAAGGTGGTGGCGGTCACCGTCTGTGAAGAGGATCCGTTTCCTACGCGTCTGCTTCAAGCCGGGGCGGCAGGCTATCTGACCAAGGGCGCCGGGCTCGACGAAATGGTCCAGGCCATTCGCCTGGCCTTCGCGGGACAGCGCTATATCAGCCCGCAGATCGCCCAGCAACTGGCGCTGAAATCGTTCCAGCCGCAGGGCTCGCCGTTCGATGCGCTGTCGGAGCGGGAAATTCAGATCGCGCTGATGATCGTCGGCTGTCAGAAAGTGCAGGTCATCTCTGACAAGTTGTGTCTGTCCCCCAAGACCGTCAATACTTACCGTTATCGGATCTTCGAAAAACTCTCGGTCACCAGCGACGTCGAACTGACATTGCTGGCCGTTCGCCACGGTATGGTTGACGCAAGTCTGTAATCCCTCATGTCCCAACTCTTTGATGCCAGCGCGTTCCTGGCGACCTGCAGTGGTCGCCCGGGCGTGTACCGAATGTTCGACGCCGAGTCGCGGCTGCTCTATGTAGGCAAGGCGAAAAACCTCAAGAAACGTCTGGCCAGCTATTTCCGCAAAGCTGGCCTGGCGCCGAAGACGGCTGCCCTGGTGGCGCGCATTGCCCAAGTCGAAACCACCATCACTGCGAACGAAACTGCAGCGCTCCTGCTGGAGCAGACGCTGATCAAGGAATGGCGTCCGCCCTACAACATCCTGCTGCGCGACGATAAGTCCTATCCCTATGTGTTTTTGTCCGATGGCGAGTTTCCGCGTCTGGGCATTCACCGGGGTGCCAAGAAGGCCAAGGGCCGCTACTTTGGGCCCTATCCCAGTGCTGGGGCGATCCGCGAAAGCCTGGGTCTGTTGCAGAAGGCCTTTTCGGTGCGCCAATGCGAGGACAGTTACTACGCCAACCGAACTCGCCCCTGCTTGCAGTACCAGATCAAGCGTTGCAAGGCGCCGTGCGTGGGTTTGGTCGAGTCCGGTGACTATGCCGAAGACGTGCGCCATTCGGTAATGTTCCTCGAGGGCCGCAGCCAGCAATTGGGCAACGAACTCAACGCCGAGATGGAGCAGGCCGCTATGGCACTGAACTTCGAGAAGGCTGCCGAGTTGCGTGACCAGATCGCGCTGTTGCGCCGCGTTCAGGACCAGCAGCATATGGAAGGCGGTTCAGGCGATGTCGACGTGGTCGCCGCCTTCGTCAACCCGGGCGGCGCCTGCGTCCATCTGATCAGTGTGCGCGGCGGGCGGGTTCTGGGCAGCAAGAATTTCTTCCCGCAGGTGGGTATCGAGGAGGAAGTTTCAGAAGTGATGGCCGCGTTCCTGTCGCAGTACTACGTCGGCAACGCCGAGCGCGAACTGCCCAGCGAACTGATCGTCAACGTGGTGCATGAGGACTTCGAAGCAATCATCGAAGCGGTGCAGAGCCTGCGAGGCCGTGAGCTGAGCATCAGCCATCGGGTTCGTGGCACGCGTGCGCGCTGGCAGCAGTTGGCGGTCACCAATGCTGAGCAAGCGCTCAATGCCCGTTTGGCGAACCGTCAGCACATGGCCGCGCGCTTCGAAGCGCTGGCGCAGGTGCTGGACCTGCCGGAGGTGCCGCAACGCCTGGAGTGCTACGACATCAGCCATTCCAGTGGCGAAGCGACTGTGGCGTCTTGCGTGGTGTTCGGTCCCGAGGGCCCGATCAAGTCCGACTACCGCCGTTTCAACATCGAAGGCGTGACGGCCGGAGACGACTATGCCGCGATGCAGCAGGCCCTGACTCGCCGCTTCGGGCGCATCAAGGACGGGGAGGGTAAGCTGCCGGATGTACTGCTGGTCGATGGTGGCAAGGGTCAGTTGAATATGGCGCGAGAGGTCATGCAGTCATTGGCCTTCACCGACCTCACCTTGCTCGGGGTGGCCAAGGGGGTGACCCGCAAGGCCGGTTTCGAAACGCTGTATCTCAACGACGCATCCCACGAGTTCACCCTCAAGGGCGACTCGCCGGCGCTGCACCTGATCCAGCAAATTCGCGACGAGGCTCACCGCTTTGCCATCACCGGTCACCGTGCGCGACGCGGCAAGGCTCGCCGAACGTCCAGTCTGGAGGATGTGGCCGGGGTCGGCCCCAAGCGCCGTCGCGACCTGCTGAAACATTTCGGCGGCCTGCAAGAGCTGAACCGGGCCAGTGCCGATGAGATCGCCAAGGCACCCGGCATCAGTAAAAAGCTTGCCGAGTCGATTTATGCCAGCCTGCATAGCGAGTAGAATGCCGGGCTCAACCTGCAGCCAGTCGTATCGATGAATATTCCAAACTTGCTCACCGTTCTACGCGTCTTGCTCATTCCAATCTTCATCCTGCTGTTCTACGTGCCTTATCACTGGAGCTACGTAGCGGCCAGCAGTGTGTTCGCGATTGCTGCGGCGACCGACTGGCTCGACGGCTATCTGGCGCGTCGACTGCAACAGAGCACGCCTTTCGGTGCGTTCCTGGATCCTGTGGCAGACAAGCTGATGGTCGCCGTCGCCTTGGTGCTGCTGGTGCAGGTGCATGCCAACTTCTGGCTGACGCTGCCAGCGGCCATCATCATCGGTCGCGAGATCGTGGTCTCGGCGCTACGCGAGTGGATGGCCGAATTGGGCGCGAGGGCGCACGTGGCGGTGTCCAACCTCGGCAAGTGGAAGACTGCTGCGCAAATGCTGGCGCTGGTGATCCTTCTGGGCAATCCGCCAGTACTGACCTTCTGGGTCGCGTTGGGCTACGCGTTGCTGCTGGTGTCGGCAGGATTGACGCTGGTGTCGATGGTGCACTACCTGCTGGCGGCATGGCCGCACTTGCGCGAAGGCTCGGAGCAGAAGTAAAAGTTTTTTTGAATCAAGGGGTTGACCTTCGCTGGCAGCTCGTTAGAATGGCGCCTATCACGACGCGGGAATAGCTCAGTTGGTAGAGCACGACCTTGCCAAGGTCGGGGTCGCGAGTTCGAGTCTCGTTTCCCGCTCCAAATATTGATTTTCAGGTTTACTCAAATCTGCAAATCCTCAAAAAAAGACGCTTAGGCGTCTTTTTTCGTTTCCGTCAGAGCCACTTCGATCCATGGCCATCCGGACTTTTCTAGCCCAGAAATGAGTCCACGAAATCCGGACTAACAACGTGCCGGTTTGTGGATCTACTCCTTCAAAGCGCAACTATTCCGTTCTCGACATCCCTGACAGGCTGCACGATGACTGCAGCGGCTGTGTAGTCATCGACTTGTTAGGCAAAACCACCCCGCAGATACCCGGCGCCACACAGTCGATGGCGCCCCGGGCCAATTTGTCGCCTCGCTTCCTGGTAACAGCAACCTAGCCTCCAGCAGGTAGCGCACTGGCCACACGTAGGCGATAGAACTGATTGCCGTGCACCCCGTTAAGATCGATCGAAACGGTGCACGACAGGTGACGCGACGCGGCCGGGCGATGCGGTTTGGCCTTCGAGTACCTGCCCACTGAGCCGCAGCTTCACTGCTGCCTTCCTAGCGGTGGCTGACCGGGACATTTTTCATGCGATTTGCCAATCAGAGTCACCTTCTATCAGCACGCCACCATGATCGGTGCGATCGCCTTGGCGGGCGACCGCTTTCCCTCCTACGTGAAAGCTCGATGCCCCGGTCTGGATAATGGCGCCGCAACTAATGCGGTCCCCCACAAGCGCGGCCGCTCGGCCTTTCACCGTGAGGCTGGAGGTGCCGGAAATGACTTCGCCCTCGCCATGAAGGGGGCAATCATGTTTATGGCCGATCAGCACGATGGGTTTCACAGGGGATCTCCTTTTCGAGGGTCGAAGTTTCCACTTCGGTCTTTGGCTTACGCGTAGAGGTGCGTTTCTTTCTCTCTGGACGCTTGCCTGGGCGAGCAGCCCAGAGGTAAGCGTTTTCGCGCAAGCGTTCCTGGATAGCCGGTGGATAGTCTTCAAGCGTGGTGAATGGCGGAACGGGCTTTCCGGGCAGACCGGCTTCGCGAATGATCTTTGGCCAGCGCGGTTTCCAGCACAGCATGAGGCTCAGCCAGTGACCGGTTCCGATGATCAGGAAGGCGGGCGAGATCAAGAGCAGGCCGATCTTGGTGATTCGGGAGGAGGTTCGAAAGTAGCGGGTCAGCCCTTCGAATTGA